>DEAY01000048.1 GCA_002348345.1 Verrucomicrobia bacterium UBA2970 | reverse complement strand
CACCTTCATGAGCACCGGCGGCGGGGCCAGTCTCGAATTCTTGGAAGGAAAAACCCTTCCCGGAGTGGCGGCTCTGATGGACCGCCCCGCGTAACGAATCTGTCCCAACGACCGCCCCAAGAGAATTGCAAGATGGATAAAGATCGAAAACTCATCATCGCCGGCAACTGGAAGATGAACAAGACCGTTGCCGAAGCACTTGACCTCGTCAAGGGCCTCAAACGGGACCTCAGCCAAGTCAAGGAGGTCGATATTGTCGTCTGCCCGCCCTACACCGCCTTGAGCGACGTCTCGAGAGAGATCATTGACTCCAATCTCCGGTTGGGGGCACAGAATATGAGTGAGCAAAGTGTGGGTGCCTACACCGGCGAAATCGCCGCTGAGTTCCTCAAGGAGTTTCTGGTTCGCTACGTCATTCTCGGCCATTCGGAACGACGCCAGTATCAGGAGGAATCCGATGCCCTCATCTCGCAAAAAGCAGCGACGGCTCACGCAGCCAGCCTCAAACCGATTATTTGTGTCGGAGAAAAGTTGGAGGATCGCGAGGCCGATCGCACCCAGGCCGTCGTTGAGGGTCAGTTAACGGGGAGCTTGGCCGGTCTGAATGCGGATCAGATGCTTGAAACGATCATTGCCTACGAACCGGTCTGGGCGATCGGAACGGGGAAAACGGCCAGCTCGGATCAGGCTCAAGAAGTGCATGCCTTTATCCGATCGAAACTCGAGCAGCTTTTTGATGCCTCCGTCGCCAAACAGGTCCGCATCCAGTATGGGGGTAGCGTCAAACCAGCCAACGCCCGCGAACTCATGAGCCAGCCTGATGTGGACGGAGCGCTGGTGGGTGGCGCTTCGCTTGATGTGCGCAACTTTTCTGATATTGTCACCAATTCGATTTAATCCGTAGTATTATGTTAGGTCTCATCATTGGAATCCTCACCTTTATTCTGGTTGTCATCTGTGCCATGCTCGTGGTTTTAATTCTGGCACAGCTCCCGAAAAAGGACGCAGGCGCTGGCCTTGCCTTTGGGGCCGGAACGGCAGAAGCCATTTTTGGAGCAGGGGCAGGGACACCCCTCGCCCAGATCACCAAATACTGCACCGGAATCTTTCTCGGTCTCGCGCTGACCCTTTCGGCACTCAATGCCTACCGTTCCAATCAAGGGGAGCGCCTCATCGATCAGGCGGCTGAAGAGGCCGCCAACACCATCCCGGCCTCCGGGGAGGAGGCGCCGACTGATGCCCCAGAGGGAGCCTCCGCAGAGAGCGTGGTTCCTGCCCCCCCCATTGTCGAGGGTCCGATGCCGGATCCGAGCAGCGAGCCTTCATCCGATGGGGTGGAGCCCACCTCCGATGCCGAAGCCGCCGAGCCCCCTGCTTCGCAGACACCGGAACTCTCAGACTCCTCCGAATCGACTCTCGGGAACGAACCGATCTCACAGGGTGCCCCCACCCCGGTAACCGAGCCCAACCCCAACAACTAGCAGCCCATCACGGGCATTCTCACCGGGATTGAGTTTCGCTTCCAAAACTCCGGCATGGCCGGGGTTTTTTTTTGACTCCTCATCCTCCCCTTTTGGCTCCATGCTCAGACCAACTACCGGTCATCTCATGGAGTCCAGACACCGCTTCCGGTCTCTCCTCAAGGTGCTGTGCCTGGTTCTTGGTGCCAGTGCCTGCGGACCCGCGTCCCCATCCAGGATCGATCTGACGATCATCAATGGAAAGGAACCCGAGTCGCTCGACCCTGTTATCATCAGCGGTCAGGCGGACGGACGGATTGTGAGCGCTCTCTTTGAGGGGCTCACCCGTTACGACGCCCGCACGGGTGGCCCCGAACCGGGCCTGGCGGAGTCTTGGACACTCTCCGAAGACGGCCGCGTCTACCAATTCCGCCTTCGCGAAAACCTTCGGTGGTCCACCGGAGAGCCATTGCAAGCCGAGGATCTGGTGGCCTCCTGGAGGCGGGTGCTGGAACCGTCTAGCGCCTGCGAGTATGCTAATCTTCTCTTTGCCGTCGACCATGCCCAAGCCTATGCCGAGGGAAGATTAAAAACCTTCCAGCGGGTCGGCATCCGGGCGCTCTCCCCGACCCTGATTGAAGTCAAACTCAACGCCCCGGTGCCTTACTTTCTCGACAGTTGCAGCTTTCCCACGCTGGCGGTCGTTCCCACCCGCTTCATCAAGACTCATGGCGATCGCTGGCTCGTTCAGTCCGACATCCCGACCAGCGGCCCCTACCAGCTTCACTCCTGGCGCATCAATGATCGAATCCGGATCATGAAGAATCCTCACTACTGGGATCACGACAATGTCTCAATGAACACCGTCGATCTTCTTCCCACGTCCAATGCGAGCACCGCACTGAATCTCTATCAAACCGGTCAGGCCGATATTGTCTGGGACAAGGAACTCATCCCCACGGAACTCATTCCGATCCTCAAGGAACGCCCCGACTTCCACGTCGCCGATTTTCTCGGAACCTATTTCCTGAGGATCAACACCACCCGTCCCCCGTTTCACGATTCGCGCGTCCGCCAAGCCCTGGCCCAGGCGATCGATAAGAATCGCATCGTCGAGAGAATCACCCAGGCCGGCGAATCCATCGCCAACCATCTGGTTCCTCCGGGAATCCCTGGCTACACCGCGCCCGAAGGACCTGGGTTTGACCCCGCACAGGCGCGAGCCCTGCTCACGGAATCGGGATTCCCCAATGGTCAGAATCTCCCTCCCATCGACTACTTGTTCAACAGTTCGAAACTCAACGAGCAGATTGCGGTTGAGATTCAGTCCATGTGGCGGCGACACCTCAACCTGACGACCCATCTCCGTCAGTTGGAGTGGAAGGCCTATCTACAGGAACAAAGGAGCCTCAACTACAGCGTTTCGCGGAGCAGTTGGCTGGGCGATTATCTCGATCCTCAGTCCTTTCTTGACGTCTTCACCTCGGTCAATGGCAACAACCGGACCGGCTGGAAGGACTCGGAGTATGACGCCTTGCTGAGGCAAGCAGCAAAACAACTCGATCCGGTGGAACGGATGAGCGTCCTGACGCGCGCCGAGCAAATCCTGGTGTCCCGTTCGGCTCCCATCATCCCCCTTTACTTTTACGTCTCGATGGAATACTTCGATGCCTCGCGGCTGGCGGGAATCCATCCCAATATTCGCGCGGAACATCCCATCCGGGCGATTCGGCTGGCCGTCCAGAAGGATGCGCTACAGGCAGCCCCCCAGTCCCTCTCACCGAATCCTGCTAACTCTTCGACCGCCCCGACGCGATGATCCATTTTCTCGTCAAACGACTGATCGGGATTGTTCCCCTGCTATTGGTCGTCAGCCTTCTTGCATTCGTCCTCGTGCGGCTTGCACCCGGCGGACCGTTCGATCGGGAGCGGGAATGGACTTCCCCTGAGGCCGAACGACTCCTCCGTGAAAAATACCTCCTCGACGCCCCGCTTTGGCAACAGTATCTGAACTACGTGGCCCACCTCATTCGGGGAGATCTGGGCCAATCCCTGAAGCACCGAAATCATTCCGTCAATGACATCATCGCCCAGGGACTTCCCGTGTCCCTGTCCCTCGGCCTCATGGCATTCTTGTTCAGCGTCACTTGGGGAATCCTTCTCGGCTGCGTCAATGCGACGAGTCAGGTCAGCTTCAGGCGCTTCGCCACCGACTCACTCACCTTACTGGCAATCTGTATCCCGGCCCTGGTGATTGGCCCGATTCTCGTGATGATCTTCGCCATCCACTTGAGATGGTTTCCCGTGGCGCTCCTCAACAGCCCCCTTCACTTCGTCCTCCCGGTATTGACATTGGGACTCTACTACACCGGACGGGTGGCGCGCCTGGTCCAACAGGGCATTCAATCGACACTTCAAAGCGAGTTTGTCCTGACAGCCCGATCAAAGGGATTGTCGGAAGGGAGAATCCTGACCCGGCACGTACTCCCGATGGCCCTGCTTCCGCTCGTTTCCTATTCCGGGCCCCTGCTCGCCGATCTCCTGACCGGATCCTTCGTGGTCGAAAACCTGTTCCAGATCCCCGGGATCGGTGTCTTCCTGATCCAAAGCTCGCTCAGCCGAGATTATCCAATGATCGTCGGTCTGGTTCTCGTCTACGCCTTGATCCTGAGCTTACTCAACCTAATCGTCGATTTCTCCTATCGATGGATCGATCCGCGCATCCGACTGACCTCGTGACAAGAGATCACCGGAGGGGGAACGCGGAACCTTCCCGGGCCCTTCGGCCACCGAGCCCATCGAATCGAGAGCGGCAGTCGCTCCAATCCGTGTCCCCTCTCGGCCGAAACGCGACCATGGACGAATCCTCTCCTCCTCCCGATGGGAGCCGAACGAGGCTTCCGGTCTCCCACACAGAATCCGGTGGCACGACTGCCAACGGTCCGACTCGACGGCCAGCGGTGTCGAGTCAGACGACCGTTGAACCCCGTCCGTTGTCGCGGCCATTCATGCCACCGGAAACGTTGCGATGCGATGTGAACCCTTCACACCGGCTCACTCAAACCCAATGTTCGAGTTCTCCTAAACGTCGCTTATTCCGTGCCAAGGCAGGAACGGTAACAAAACAGGCCAATCGCCCTCATCAAGTCCGTCGACAGGCCGGATCACCGGGGTCTCTCCGGAATA
>DEAY01000061.1:9320-27680 GCA_002348345.1 Verrucomicrobia bacterium UBA2970 | reverse complement strand
AATCCAGCCGCCGTTGGGAGCCCCGTCAAAGACCAGAAACCGATACCGCGAGACATAGGGCTCACCCGGCTGAATCTCCCAATCGCCTGCCTGCGCCGGGGCATAGCAAAAAAACGGTTCACTCGGATGAATCCGCATGGGCTGCGGCGCTCGAAAATTGTCCGGATGGCAGAGGATCGCGATCCCGCTCAGGTGTCCCCCGATTTTGCCCCCCAGATGGCACCAGGGCGCTCGCGTCGCATGTCCCTTGATCCGGTCTGTTTCACCCAGACCCGTCAGGAAATGAGCGTTCTCCCGGCCATCCCATTCGCCACGACCGCGAACCCCGAGGCCGCCATAACGATACTGTGGGAACCGGATCGGTTTGTCCGTCGCACACGCTTGCACAAAGGTGAGATCAAAAACATGATACTCCCTCCCGCTTCCTTCGATCGCAAAAACCTTCACCTCCCACTGCTCGTTCAGGACCGTCACCGGCTCCGACCACGTGAGATCAACAAAGCGGTGCCGACTCCGAAACCCGCCAAACACGGAACCGCTCCAAACGTGATCCAGCGCCACAAACTCCACGGTTCCGCGTTGGTGCCCCATTTCCCAAAAATTGGGTTGTCGACCGTCGAACTCGGTCTTGGTCCATGACACCCAGATCCCATGATGGTGAAGGTGATTCTCCGGATAGTCATCGGTCACGGCCCGACCCGCAGGACTCCAGACGGGATGCAAATAGCCCCCCCGGCGAAAAACCGGATCGATCCCCTCCCGAGGCACGGCACTGGGCGAGGCCTGGTATTGAACGATGGGTGATCCGGCTCGCTCAAACCGAATGGTGTCCCCCACCTGTCTTGACCAGACGCCTGAGGACGAAAACGCAGCATCTCTTCCGTTTCGGAGCCGGTAAGTTTGATGCGCTCCCTTCGCCAACTCAGGCACGACAAAATAAAGTTGCCGGTCCAACCCAAGCTGGATGGGGATCGGGTGTCCCGCCAAACTCAGTTCGGGACGATGAATCTTGTCCGGACACTCAAAGGAGACGATCGAGTCTTGTCGACCCGTTGGTCCGGCATGAACGGTCACCTCAAACACCGCCTCCGCCCCCTTCAATCGCCCACTGTCCCCCAACGCCCCCCACGAGAGAAGCAACACAAGGAGACGGACTCCCACTTCACCCCACTTCTTGGCCGATCGATCCTGCCCGAGGCGGTCAGAAGGGCGCATGCATCCGGAAGAGAAGGATCGGGTCATCTCTCCTGTCTCTCGAGAAACCTTGATTCCGTCAAGTCGCAACTTTTTCTGCGCGTCAAAAGGATGCTTTCCTCCCCTCTCTTGGAATCAATACTCTGGAGTCGCCCACCGACCGTTCTTCCGTTCACCGATCTCGGGCCTCTCTCGCCCCATCCAGTGGGAAACCACGGAACAGGCTGGATTGGATTCAGAATGCCCTGACCGCTCCCTGAATCACAAACGTCAATCCGGCGACATACAACGCGGCCAGGAGATCATCCGCCATCACACCCCATCCTCTGGGTAAGCCTTGACTGATTCCCACCGGCCATGGCTTGGCGATATCAAAGAATCGAAACAACCCGAAAATCCCGGCGATCCATAACAAGGAGCTCGAGGAGAAGGAGGACATCAGGGATCCCGGATCAACGCCATCTATCTCGCACCATAGCACCCACCCCAGCCCAGCCACAGGAACCGCCAAGATCTCGTCAATGACGATGCAAGCGGGATCATGTTGCTTCAGGACCCGTTCCGCTTCGGTGCAAATCCATACACCAACGGGAAACGAGCCCACCAGGAGGGCAAGACTCAAGAGCCGGTCGGGCAGCGAAATCAACAGCCCGAACCAAAGCATCCCCATGAGGGAACCGAAGGTCCCCGGCGCCTTGGGAATGCGTCCGAGCCCCCCGCCCAACGCGACCGCGACGATGATGGCATCCCGACCCATCTCTACATATCGTCCAGATAGAGATCCCGGTTGCGCCAGAGATAGACCGCCCCTGAGTAAAACGTGAGGAGGACCGCCACCCATTTCGCCAGTTCGGTGAACCAGTAAACCCACGGTTGTCCTCCGATCTGAATTCCAAACAACGCATTCCCGATCCCTCCCCACTGCGGGTAACTGGTCATCATCAAAATGGCAATAATCGCGGTGATCTGGGAAATCGTCTTATGTTTCCCGTAGCGCTCTGCCGCCAAGACGACATTCTTCGAGGCCGCCAGCAACCGCAACCCCGTAATGGCCAGTTCGCGGGCAACAATGATCACCACCATCCAGGCAGGAACCAGTTCCAACCCCACAAATGCGATAAATGCCGAGCACGTCAGAATCTTGTCCGCCAAGGGATCCATCAGAATCCCAAAATTGGTGATCAGCTTGTCCCGTCTGGCGATCTTGCCGTCATAGTAGTCCGTCAGGCTCGCGGCGATGAAAAGCAACAGGCTCAAAGTCTCCCCGTAAGACAGATCAGCGAACACGACGAGCAAGAAGGCCGCAGTTAAGACAAATCGCGATACAGTGAGGCGATTGGGTAAGTTCATCGCTCTCGGAAACGTATCGAATCTCAACCATCGATTCCATGCTTTTGAATCCGGAAACACCAACTTTTTCAACGTCGAACCAAGCGGGTCCATGCCCGGGGGAACGCCTTTCCATGGGGTGGGGCTGCCCCTCTGGTTCGAACCGTTACAATTGGAACCGCTCCTTATACTGTCCGTCGAACGGACCGAATGCTATGCTACGACAGAATTCGAGACAGATGAACGATGAAGAAGCTGAAAAAAAACGATCTCTATCAACACATCGACCAGTTCCTGAAGGACCGGGGCATTGAAATCCGAACCTCGGCCCCCCTTGGATCACGTCTCAAGGCGGGTTGTGGTCTTCTCACCGACACCATCAATCACGCTCAAGAGGCCATCGATGCGGCGCGTGAACACATGGACGATCGACTCGACACCATGCGGAGCGTCATCCACGCAAAAACGGCCCCACGAAAGAGCGCATCGAAAACGAAGAAGAAATCCAAGAAGACCAAGGCCTCTGGCTCGGCGAAGAAGAAGGCCGCCAAGACTCGCTCCGTGAAGAAGAAGGCCTCGAAATCCGCGACGGCCCCTCAAAGAGCCAAGCGACCGGCATCCCGACGTCCGGCCACAAAAGCATCAACGGGCCGCAACCCCCTCCGCCGAAAGAAATCCCGTTCCGCGAACGCCAAAGGAGGAAAGTAGGGGAAGAGGAAAAGCCACCCAGATCAACCCCTGGGTGGCGCTTCACTCCCACCCACCGGGATTGCTCGGAGCGCCTTACTGCTTGGGACGGAGCAGAATGGCTTTCTTCGAGGTTCCCTCGACTTCGACGCTGTTCGATTCGATGTAATCGTGATCCTTGAGGGCGTTGTGGACGATCCGGCGCTCAAAGGCGTTCATCGGCTCTAGTTCCACCACATCCCCCCATCGTCGAGCCTTTTCGGCAGCCTCCTTGGCCTTGGAAACCAGCGCTTCCCGGGACTTCAATCGATAGTTTCCCACGTCGAGCGTCACTTTCGGCGCCTCTCGATCCTGTCGAAACAACAGTCGGTTGAGGACATACTGGAATTGGCTCAACGTCTGACCCTGACGCCCGATCAGTCGGCCTGGATCATCGGTATCAATATCCAAAATCATACCCTCATCCAAGGGACTGGCTTCTACTTTTGCCGAGAAGCCGAGCAGTTTCAGCATCTCTTCTAACGTTTCTTTTGGTTGGGCACTCATGGTTATCGTTCTTGATGGGCCGCGGGTTTAGAGACCGGGCCGCCCTCTTTTTCCTTTCGGTTTTCGTTTCCTCTGCGTGGATGGCGCGCCTGAAGAAACCGGCAGGGGCTCGTTCTTGGTCAACTTCATCTGGACGATCGACAGGAGGTTTTGAACCGTCCAATAAAGAGCCAGTCCCGCGGAGAAATTGTAGAGAATAAAAACGAACATGAGCGGCATATACTTCATGATCTTCTGCTGGGCCGGATCCATGCCAGGCGAGGGCGGCGTCATGCTCATTTGCCAGATCTGGGACGCCCCCATGAGGAGGGGCAACAGATTGAAGGGAATTCCCAGGCCCGGAATCACGAACAGGGTATCGGGCATGGACAAATCACAGGTCCACAGAAAGCTGGCGCCCCGAAGCTCAATGGCACTCTGCAGCATGGTGTAGAACCCGAAGAAGACCGGAAGTTGGAGCAGAATCGGAAGGCATCCTCCGAGCGGACTGACTCGGTTTTCCCTCATAAACTCCATGAGCTTGCGGTTCATTTTTTGAGGATCGTCCTTGTACTTCTCCTGAATCTCCTTCATCTGCGGCTGGAGGGCAGCCATCCGCTTCATCGATCGAGTACTGGCCTGAGTCAGCGGCCAGAAGAGCACTTTAATGATGAAGGTAATCACCACAATCGATAATCCATAGCTCAATCCAAAGCCGTTCAATCCGTTCATGGAGAGCAGAAGCGCCTTGGCGAAAAACCCGAAAAAACCATCAAAGTCCATGATGCCATCGAGTTCATTCCCGAATTGGGAACTCAAACGCGCCAACGTGTTGTATTCCTTGGGGCCGGCAAAAATCTCAAACTCACGCTCCACCGATTCTCCCGGCTGCAGAACTTGTTCCCGATAACCGAGCTCAGCATGAAACCCTTTCTTGATCGTATACCTCAGGCGCTCGCTTTCGCTGAATTGCAACGGGGGCTGGGTCGCGACGATCGAATCGGCCGGCTGCTTGGGAATCAACGCCATGGTAAAAAACTGATTGTCCACCGACCCCCAGCTGACCGGTGTCTCCCCATAGGAAAAATTGGTTCGTGGTTGACCGGGAAAGCACCCCAGGGTCCGATTGGCAAACCAACTCTCCTTGATGCGTTCCACCTCATCGCCATCATGGTACATGAGCCCCATCAGGATTCCGTTGTCTTCGGGAGCCATTGGGGTGGATGTGCCGATCCCCCAGTACTGGGTTGGCAAGGTCACAGGCCCATCCGTCGTATTGCGGATTGAGGTGGTCGCGTGAACCAAGTAATTGGTTCCAAAGGTGAAGACCTTTTCGATCGCCAATCCACTCTCCAAGGTGGCTTGAAAACGGACGGCATCCGCCTCCTCGTCGACCGCATATCCCACCACCCTCGTCGACTCTCCCAATCGAAGCCCCAAAATCGGGAGACTCGCCCAAGGATTGAGTTGGGCAAATTGAGAATCCGGGCGCGACTCGTCCCCCGACCGGTTGCAACCCGTATCGTTGGGATAGCGCAAGAGATCAACCAATTCGATCCCCCCTCCGAGATTGCTGAGGCGATAGAGTGCGAACTCCGTCTCCCGGTCGAGCGTGACCGCCGCCACGTCGCGAACCGCCGCCGCCAACTGAGGTTCCTCGGGCACAGGGACCGGGCTGCCTCCGGCTTCCAGAGAAGGGGCAGCGGATGGTTCCGACGTCACTCCGGTCAGATCGACTTGGGCTTCATCGACCCGATTGGTGTTCGCAATCGTCTTCCGTTCCTCCACCGGATAGAGGACGTTATTCACCAGAGGCCCCCAGGCGAGCATCAAGAGAAAGCAGATCCCACAAATAATGACCGATTTTCTGTCCATAGACCTATGAAAAAAAGGAGCCCCCGATGAGCACGCTTACCCCGTAACAAATTGGATCATGGTCCCGCGACCCGCCGCCTTTTTTCCCCGGGGGATTCCCCCGGGGAGACCGTCCACTGGAAGGAGGAACTGGATCATCCCCCGCCCCACCCCAGGGGTGGCAACGGCCCAGTCGGCAGAGTGCCAACCAGCTTCCCCGCCAACAGCCAAAACGCCGGATACTTTCGATGGCGTAGGAAGAACAGGTCGGATGAAAACGGCACCGTCCCGCGGAACCCAGAAGCGCATTCTTAACCGGCGAACCCACAACCTGATAAAGGCGAATCGGCAGCACCAGAATCTCTCTCATCCACTTCACCGCCCAGCCTCAAAGACTCGCGCCCGCCGAAGCAGCCTCCTCAGATCCTCCACGACCGTTTGCTGGGACGCTCCCACCATCCTTTGACGCGCCACGAGGACAATGTCCAGGGGCGAGGCCAACTGCCCTTGTAGGCAGCGAAACGCCTCTCGCATCAATCGCCTCGACCGAGACCTTACCACCGAGCCACCCACCCGTTTGCTCGCGATCACACCCAGACGCGAAAAGGGCCGATCCGAGGAGGGCCTCCAATTCATGATCATGGTTCGTGAAAAGGCGCGTTGGCCCGAAGCTTTGAGGGAAGCAAACTCCCACGAGTAACGCAGATGCTGGGAACTGCGGAAACGGAAACCCTCCCGCGAAACCACCATCGGCCCGCGATTATACCGGAGTCAACCTTTTGCGACCGGCCTTTCGCCGATTCGCCAAAATCGCGCGGCCGCTCTTGCTCGAATTCCGGCTTAAAAATCCGTGCTGGCGTTTGCGCCGGATTTTCGATGGTTGATATGTTCGCTTCATCGTAAATTTCTCGTCGTCTCAATCGTTGACCCTGGACAAAACCAATCTCAACAAGACCCTGCAAAGGTTTGTCCCATCTGGCATTAGGCCCCCATCCCGCGATCAGCGGAGCGGCAGAGCATACCAATGAAATTTCGGCTGTCAAGGCCGCCCGAGTGGGGCCTTGCCCCCCCGTTGATCGATTCAATTCCCCCCTGCTTTCTTCACCCACCTGGGCAGACCGGGGCGGACCAAGTGGCGCGGAACCATGGATTTATCATGCAAGACATGATCCGGCGGGCCATGCCATTCTTTTGTCACCACCCGATTCGAGCGGCGGGAGGAAGCCGTTCGGGACCAATCAAAAGTTCGCCTGGACGGCCACGTTCACCCCAAAATTGAACCACTGATAGTTTCCATCGGCGCTCTGACCAAAGAGCGAGGGGAGACTCCCGGAGACATCACGCGAGGGACCGGTGATGAGCTGCCCGGAAAGGGCCCACTGCCACCGCCCCACCCGACTACCAACCCCCAGACTCCCCACGTGAAGGTTCGTATCAGGAACGAGGGGAGTCGGGGTGGGGATGTCCTCTCAAACGTCCCTCCCCGACGGTCGCATGACAACAGATTCCCATGCCCACGCCCGTGACCGTCATCAGGTGAGAGACCCACCAAACCGATGCCAGCAGAGGGAAAAACTGAAGGGGTCCCGTCCCGATTCCCAGCTGGGCACTCAACCGGCGCCGACTTGATCCCGGGTTGGAAGGGAGATTTGTGAGCTCCACTGCTCGAGCTCAGCCATATCGGGTCCCTCGACAAGCAACCGAGCCTTTGGTTCCGTTCCGGAGTAGCGAAGGAGCACCCGCCCCCCCTCGGGTTTGAGCTCTTTCTCCACCCGAGCGACCCATTCGGTCACCCCCTCGAGCTCTTCAAAGGGCACCTTGCTCCTCACCTGGATATTCGTCACCAGTTGAGGAAATCGAGTCCAGGCTCCTGCGAGTTCCTTGAAGGATTGGTTCTTGGACTTCATGATCCCAAGAATCTGAAGCGCCGTCACCAAACCATCCCCCGTCGTCCCATGGTCGCTGAAGATCAGATGGCCACTCGATTCCCCTCTTAGGTTGTCGCCCTCCTTGAGCATGAGATCGATGACATACTTGTCAACGACGGGAGTTCGTTCGACCGTCCCGCCGCCCTCTTGATCGCCATGTCAAGACCCGCGTTGCTCATGACGGTGGCCACAAAGTCTTCTTTTTCAGTGTTCCCTCGGACGGCATATTCAGTCCCGCGATGGCCAAAACATCATCGCCATCAATGAAGTTTCCCTCGTCCTTCCGCGCCCCGGCTCATTGGACCTGCACCAACACCTCCCTCGGCTCAACGTACTCAAGCTCGAGTGAGTCGGACAGATCAAGATCCAACGCCAATCGAAACTGATTGGTCATCGGACGGCTGACCAAATCCGCGAACACCTTGATTTGGGTTGGGTCCGTTTCCTCGATCACACTTGATCTCGCCTTGACCTTGACGCGGACCACGGCAGGGTCGATTACAAATCGGTTCGTCTCGTCGGCCGGTTTCATGACGATCACGGGAATCCCCTCAAACACAAAGGTCGCCAAGGGGCCCCGACCTCGGTCGGATGCTTGGCTTTTTTCGATCACATCAAGACGCACCGTGATGTAGAGAAGGGTCGCCACAACGATGGAAGTGACCTTCCACACCATGTTGCGAAGGATCAATCGATGAAGGCTCATGGGCGTTGAGGCTTGGGCGTTGAGAGCGAAGGCAGCGCCGGCTTGTTGGACCGCCGCTCACGAGTCAACCAACTCAACCATGATCGACGAGGCCGGGGCTCGGAAAAGAGCACACTCGTCAAAAACGACCTGAGTTCATCCGGACTGATCCCTCGAACCAACTGTCCCCGATAGGCATGGGAAATCATTCCGGTCTCTTCTGAAACGGCCACGACCACCGCGTCGGTTTCTTCACTCAAACCAATGGCCGCGCGATGGCGAGTCCCTAATGACTTGTTGAGATCCTTTCGGCGGGAGAGCGGAAAGATACAGGCCGCCTGCGCGATCCGATCGCCCCGAATGATGACCCCCCCGTCATGAATCGCATTATTGGGAAAGAAGATGGTTTCCAACATTTCCGAGGTGGCCTCGCACTCCACTTCAACGCCGGACTCGACCACTTGATCCAAATCAACCGATTGCTCGATGGCGATCAGCGCTCCGATTTTCACATCAGCCAAGCGGTCCGCGGTTTGCACGATGGTCTCCAGGTTCTCCCGACGCTCTCTGACGCTGGTGAGATTCGAGAAACTCCCAATGGTAGCCAACATCCGCCGGATCTCCTGCTGAAAAAGAATCAGGATGGCGATCGCCGAAAAGGAAAAGAAAAGTCGCAAGAGCACACTCAGCACGACCAACTCCAAGACACTAGAAACCGCGAAAAGGCCCAAAAGCGCCAGAAAACCCAGGACGACTGGCCACCCTCGGGTTCGCCGTACGAACATCAGAATCCAGTAAATAGCAACCGATAAGATTGCAATTTCAAGCACCGGACGCCACAGCTGTTCCACTAGATCCCAATCAAACATGAGGAACCCCTCTTCCTTCAATCGCCTGCCACATTCGGATCACCTCAACCGTCTCTTGGACATCATGAACCCGAAAGAGTTCGACCCCGTGATCAAGCCCCCGCCCCACGCAGACGAGGCTGGCAGCCCCCCTCCGGGTCGGATCCTCATTTTCCAAAACTTTCCCGATAAACGACTTACGCGAGGCTCCCAGTAGAAGTGGTCTACCATGCTTTTTATAACGTTCCAGGTGTCGCAGCAACTCCAAATTGTGTTCCAGGGTCTTTCCAAATCCGATTCCGACATCCAAGACGATCTGAGCCTCGTCGATTCCATGCTCACGATAACGCCCCAACATGCGGGAAAAGAAAGCATCCACCTCCTCGACCACGTCGTGATAGCGGGGCGCTTGCTGCATCGTCCGAGGGTTCCCCTGCATGTGCATGCAGATGTAGCCGCAACCGGTTTGCGCCACCAGATCGAGCATCGATGGATTCGCCACGCCGGCACCGACATCATTGATGATCGAGGCGCCGGCCTCCAATGCCTCCCGTGCAAGCCCGGGTTTTTGCGTATCGATTGAAATGGGAACCACGGTCGCCGCCCCAAGCGCCCGAATCACCGGCAT
Organism: Verrucomicrobia bacterium UBA2970; assembly: GCA_002348345.1. Taxonomy (GTDB): domain Bacteria; phylum Verrucomicrobiota; class Verrucomicrobiia; order Limisphaerales; family AAA164-E04; genus UBA2970. The sequence goes on along the minus strand of DEAY01000061.1, from coordinate 18,002 downwards.
GACCCGCTCACGCTCGATCTCCAACGGAACCGCGGGTGCCGAGGGGCGGGTTGATTCTCCTCCCACATCAATCACCTCCGCGCCTTCCTTGATCATTGCAAGCGCTCGGTCCACGGCCCGGGACGCGTCCATGAACCGTCCCCCATCGGAGAACGAGTCGGGGGTCACATTGAGAATCCCCATTACCCCCCGCGCGGGATTTAGCCATCGATTCTTGCCGATTCGCCAATTCACGGTTCCCCCCGCCTCAATCGATCCCTTCAGCCACCCATCTCCCAATCATCCAAATCCGGAAACCGCCCCAGGGCGAGAAACCATCGACCGATGGGCCACAATCGACCACTGATCCTCACCCCTCGCTGAAAGAGGTCCCGGATTCCATCGAGATCGAGGAGAAGCACCTCGATTTCCTCTGCCGGCTCCAGGCGTTGGCCCGCCCGAGCCTCGGCCTCGACGAAGTAATAGCGAAAGGTCTCGTCGGTCAGCCCGGCGGTGGAAACCAGATTGGCCGGGCTCCGTTCCAACACCCGCTTCAGTCGATACCCGGTTTCCTCAAGCAATTCACGGGCGACGGTCGACTCAGGATTCTCCCCCTCTTCAACCAACCCCGCAGGAAACCCATATTCCTCACCCTGCAAGGGCATCCGATATTCCTTGGTGACCAGGAGGCGAACCCCCTCTTCCGACCGAACCAACGGGACCATCACGACAGCGTCGCCCCCCTCGGCCCGCTTAGTCGCACCCCGGCTACAATACACCCATCGAATCGGTTGCCCTCGAACCCATCGCTTCCGCTCATAGAGGCGCAACCACCCCGCATCAAAGAGCAATCGTTGATCATTCATCCAGCCACCTCTTCGTTCCCTTCACGGTTTCTTCCCTGGCGAGGGAAGGCTCGCAAATTACTCCTTTGAAGTCGATTGAATTGGAGCACGATCCGCCGAGCAGGGGTTGACTCAAAAAAGCCAACGGCATCCCGCCAAACCATCTGCTACCGCGGCCGGGAAAGCGCCTTCACGTAGCGTTGAATCCGGCACGAACGATCCTGGTCTCCCCGTCGCAAATAGATTTGCAGGAGATTCTGACAAGATCGCAACAGAATCGCCCGGGTCGACACCGGTTCCAGATACTCGATCCGATAGCCGAACTCGGTCCCGTTGAGAAATCGCACACAATCGGCTTTGGAGAAGAGTCGGCCCCGATTGAACGCGTCGATGTAATACTCACACCGGGTCGATTGATACCGACAGAGAAAATGCCCCGGCATCCCGATCCCCTGAACCGGAAGGGACAACCGTTGGGCGATCAACAAAAACAGTACCGACAACGAGATAGGAATGCCCTTGCGCCGATCAACCACACGATTCAGGAAACTGTTTTCCGGATCAAAATAGTCGCCGTCGTTGCCCACGAATTCCAGCTCGTCGAAGAGATAGCGGTTGATCACCGACAGGGTTGGTTTTCCTCCGCCCACGCCATGAAGACGCTCGTTCAACACCTCCGAGAAGCTATCAATCAAGGCCCGATAACCCGCAATGCTCACCAGGGGATACTCGGCCAGCGCCAGCCGCCACATCCCCTCTTCCAGATCGATGTCGGATTCCGAACGGATACAAAAATCCAAGAAGGCATCATCGTGACGACGCCGTCCCAATTGTTCCTTCACCAGATCGACTCGCCGACGAGCCACGCCATTGCGACCGACCGACTCGGAGGCCAGCCAATCCAGAACCGCAGGACCGAACCCCACGAGTCGCTCGACTAGGAGATCCTGAACAGCCGGGTCCTCGTCCTCCAATAAGACGAGGATGGCGTCTCGCTCAGCCGAGCTGAGCTCTTCGAACTCCTTGAACGCTACCGCCGTCACAATACCTTCAATCAACTTGACGCCCTACTCCTCAAAAACCAACCAAAAACTGCAAGTTTCCCCCCCAGTCAGAACCTCGAATCGAGTTCCTCACGGGCCTTCCCTTCGTTCCCTTGACGGGCGCGACTTGATCAGATGGTTCAAGTCCTGTAAATCGGAGAGCTCATGTCGAATCGATCGCAACAATTATTGAGTCGGGCCCTGAACCGCATCCCTGGCGGCGTCAATTCGCCCGTTCGAGCCTTTCGAGCCGTCGGCGGTTCACCATTCTTCGTGGATCGCGCCAGCGGCTCGAGAATCTGGGACGTTGATGGCCAGGAACGCATCGACTATGTCGGAACCTGGGGCCCGGCGATTCTGGGGCATGCGCCCGACATCATCACTCAGGCCGTCAAGGAAACCGCCGACCGGGGAACCAGTTTCGGAATCCCGAACCCTCTGGAAGTGGAAATGGCAGAGCTCATTTGTGACAAGGTCGAGAGCGTCGAAAAGGTCCGGATGTGCAACTCGGGCACCGAAGCCACCATGTCGGCCATTCGGGTCGCCCGCGGCTTCACCGGCCGGGACAAGATCATCAAATTCGAGGGTTGTTACCACGGGCACGTCGATTCCCTGCTCGTGAAAGCTGGCTCAGGGGCCTTGACATTCGGTCATCCGGACAGCGGGGGCGTTCCCCAGAGCTTCACCGACCACACGGTCGTTTTGCCGTTCAACCGTCCCTCGGCCGTCGACGCCGCTTTCGAGGCCAATCCCGATCAAATCGCCGGGGTGATCCTCGAACCCGTGCCGGCCAACGCCGGCCTCTATCTCCCGGAGCCGGGTTTCCTGGAACACCTCAGGAGCGTCACCAAGAAACATGGGGCCCTCCTGATCTTCGACGAGGTGATGACGGGGTTTCGGCTGGGTTTCGGTGGCGCTCAGACGCGTTTCGGGATCACTCCCGACCTCTCCTGCTTCGGAAAGATCATCGGGGGCGGGCTCCCGGTGGGCGCCTTCGGCGGGCGGTCCGCGATCATGGATTGTCTCGCTCCCGACGGGCCGGTCTACCAGGCGGGAACCCTCAGCGGAAACCCCATCGCGATGGCCGCCGGTCTCGCCGCGTTGCGTGAGCTCCAAAACCATGATCTCTATGAGCAACTCGAGGCCAGAGGGCAACTCCTTGAGGACGGCCTTCGCGCCGCAGCCGCCCGAACGGGGCATCAGGTTCAGTTCCATCGAATTGGGTCGATGTTCTGCACCTTCTTCACCGAACAAAGGGTCACGAACCTCGAGGGCGCGATGACGAGTGATCGCGATCTCTTCGCCCGCTTCTTCCAGGGGATGCTTGAACAGGGAATCTACCTGGCCCCGTCCCCATTCGAGACCGGGTTTCTCTCGACGGCCCATTCCGAAACCGATGTGCAAACCACGATCGACGCGGCCTCCACGGTCCTCGCGTCGCTCTAACAACCGGGGCAATGCAATGAGAGTCTTGGGCCTTGATTTCGGAAGCGAACGGATCGGCGTCGCTCTCAGCGACGACCTGGGCATGATCGCGCAACCCCTTGAATTTGTCCCGAACCACCCCCCCGACGGCGTTTGGAAACGCCTCAATGAAATCTTGAGGGACACGCCCTACGAGACCATCGTCGTCGGCATGCCTCGAAACATGGACGGCAGCTACGGCCCGGCCGCCGAGAAGGTTCGTCAATTCATCGAACAACTTGAACAGGAAGTCGGCGTCCCCGTTCGTACGTGGGACGAACGTCTCTCCTCGGCACAAGCCAATCGCGTCCTGCTTCAAGCCAACGTTTCCCGAAAGAAACGCAAATCCCACGTCGACAAGATGGCCGCCGCGATCATTCTCCAGGGTTACCTGGATTCCACTCAACTTTGATCTCCCTGTGAACCGTGCTTCCGCCTCAGCGAGACGACTGCCCGATCGTCCGTCAGGATTGCTGAAGTTCAAGTTAACGATCGCCTACGAAGGCACCCACTATCACGGCTGGCAACTCCAGAGGGAGGGCAACACCGTCCAACATCAAATTGAAACGGTTCTCCGTCGCCTGTTCCCCTCGGTCCGCCGGATTCACGGGTCGAGTCGAACGGACACCGGGGTTCACGCCCTGGGGATGGTGGCCCATGTCGAGATTCCCAAATCCGAATTTCGGATGACCGCGAGGAAGCTTCCCCTCGCCATGAACGCCTTCCTGCCGGAAGATATCAGAGTCGTCAGCGCCTCCCGGGTTCCGATGTCGTTTCACGCCCGATTCGATGCCGTTGGAAAACAATACCGCTATCAGATCTGGAATCATCGGGCGGCCAACCCACTGTTCATGCGACTCGCCTGGCACGTCCCGGTTGCGCTTGATACCACGGCCATGAAAGCAGCCGCCCCCCACTTCCTGGGAAAGCAGGACTTCCGCTCCCTGGCGGCCAACCGCGATTACGAAATGGAGACCACCGTCCGAACTCTCTACCGCTGCGACGTGAAACGATCCGGCCCCATGATCACCATTGTCATGCAGGGCGATGGGTTCCTCTACAAGATGTGCCGGGCCATTGCCGGAACGCTCTGTCAGGTGGGGCATCACAAGATCTCCCCCGATTGCATTCCCATCCTGCTCCAAAAAAAGGCCCGCCGATACGCCGGGATGACGGCGCCGGCCCAGGGTCTGACACTCCACCGGGTCTTCTACTCGACCACGCGAGGCTCAGAAGGGAGAAGCTCCTAACCCGACCGCGGGCCCACCCCCTTCCACTTTTCGCTTCAACCCGCCCCGGCAAACCGCTATTAGATGCACCGCAGGACAGAGTTCCCCCGCGCCGTATGAATGCCAAACTGAAACATTTCTTCGCCGACTACGGAATGGTGGCGGTACTCATACTCCTGGGGATATACTATAGTTGGGTAACCTGGGAAGAACAACACCCCACCGGTCAGGCAGCCGCCACCCGGCTCGCGGATTCCATTGCCAAAACCCACGCGCCCCAGAGCCGGATTCTCATTGTGGCACGAGCCAATGCCGAGGATCGCCGCTTCAGCCAATCCCTCAAACAAGCGTTGGAAGGAGCCGATTACCAAGTGATGGCGGTGGTGAACGGCGACCCCGGTGATGCCCGGCGGGCACTGACTCAGGCCCAGAATTCGGAGCAAACCATCGACGGGATCGCCGGTAATCACGTGACCCTTAATTGGGCGGTCTTTCACGATCTCGGAAGCCGATTTCCCGTCGCCGCAAAGGCAACCTTCCATCAACCGGCGAGCTACCACTGGCCCAATTTCCTCAAGCAGGAGAATCTCCTCAACGTCGCCAATCAAATCGTTGTCATCGCCATCATCGCGATCGGAATGACGATGGTGATCATCACGGCGGGCATCGATCTTTCCGTCGGAAGCTTCATTGCCCTCTCCGCCGTCATCTGCGCCTGGCTCATCCGGGAAAAAGGAGGAGGCCCCGAAGCGTCCAACCTCGCGATGACGCTCTCCTGTTTTGGGGCCATTGGAGCGTGCGGCCTGCTAGGTGCCTTTTCCGGATTGATGATCACGCAATTCGCCATCCCCCCCTTCATCGTCACGCTGGGCATGATGCTGGTCGGGAGCGGTCTGGCCTTCATCATCGCCGACGGCCAGTCGATCTACCAACTCCCCGATTCCTTCGTCTGGCTCGGCCGAGGGGACGACTTCCTCGGACTTCCCAACGCGGTGTTCCTGATGATCATCCTTTACGGCCTCGCCCATGTGGCCATGACCCGCATGCGAATCGGGCGCTACATCTACGCCTCGGGCGGCAATGCCGTCGCCGCCAAGCTCTCTGGCGTTCCGGTCAAGCGGGTACTCATCACCGTCTACACCTGCTGCGGCTGCCTGGCGGGATTGGGCGGGGTCATCACCGCCTCCCAACTCAAGAGTGGATCGCCGACCTATGGACTGATGTATGAACTTTATGTCATTGCCGCGGTGGTCGTCGGAGGCACGAGTCTGGCGGGCGGCGAGGGAAAGATTCTCGGAACGCTGATCGGAGCCTTCATCATCGCCGTCATTCAAAACGGCATGAACCTGACCGGGGTTGAAAGCTACACCCAGAAAGTGGTCCTGGGACTGGTTATTCTCGGCGCGGTCCTGCTTGATCGAGTCAAGAAACGGGGCTGGCGAGCCTTCAGGGCGTCGTCGTTCTAACCCAAGAGAGATCGAGTTTAAGGCAATGTGAAATCCTGATGGCCCTCATCGCATCCCCACCCCGCTGGAGCACAAATCTTGCTTTCTCCCGCTGGGAGAGACACACTCGGAAAGACAAAGCGATCGGCAACCCAACCAGATCCCTTGGAACGGATCGACCCTCATTCAAAACTCAGCCACTTGCTTCGCTGGTGCGAAGATCAAGCGGTCTCTGATCTGCACCTGCAAGCCCAAGCCATTCCTCGGGTTCGGGTGGAAGGCCGCCTGAAAAAAGTGGATCCCTCCATCTGCCCCGTTCTGACGCCCAAGGCCCTGTTCCAGTTTCTGGAGGCGGCGTTGTCGCCGTCGACTTATCAACAGATCATCCATCAACGGGAGGTCGACCTGAGCATGGTCCATGGAGGGACCCGGTATCGAGCGAACTTCAGCCGCCAACAAGGCAACCCCTCCTGCTCCTTCCGCCGGGTTCCCTCCCAGGATTACAATCTGGCGGATCTCCGATTGCCTTCCTCGTTGGCCGAATTCGTGAATGAACCGCGCGGACTCATTCTGGCGGCTGGTCCCACCGGCCAAGGTAAGAGCACGACGATGCGGGCCCTGATCCAGACCATCAATCAAACCCGCTCCCTCCGAATCATCTCCATCGAGGACCCGATTGAGTATGTGTTTACCGCCCAGGAAAGCCAGATCGAGCAGCGTGAGGTGGGGATCGACACGGAGAGCTTCGAGACGGGGATCCGCAACGCGATGCGACAGGATCCCGACGTGATCTTCGTCGGCGAAATCCGCGATCGTCCCAGTATTCATGCCGCCATGCAGGCAGCCGAAACCGGCCATCTGGTCCTCACCACCCTCCACGCCGATTCCACCTCGCAGGCCATCGCACGAATCTGCGAACTCTATCCCAGCGGCGAGCAGTCCAACATCACCGGCCTCCTCGCGCGTCAGCTCCGATCGGTAGTTTGCCAACGACTAATTCCCGATGTTCACGACCGGCTCGTCCCCTGCATCGAATTGATGCGACAGGACCACGGAATCGAAAAAGCGATCAGGGAAAAGAACCTCACCCTTCTGAGCGGAATCATTGAAGCCGCGATCGACCAAGGCATGCACAGTTTCGATCAGTACCTCCAAGAGCTTCTGATCGCGGGCGTCATTCACGAGGAGACCGCCCGAAACTACGCCGTAAATCGACACCGTCTCGATCTCAATCTTCGGGGCATCGAAACCACCGCGCCCATTCTCTTCACCGGGGAACGTTCAGCGGCTCAATAAGGCACCGGGTCCCCATGCTCATTCTTCTGCGAATCATCATCACCGGAGCACTCATTTATGTCTTCGGACTCATGAGCGAGGCGGGAACAAGCACCCACTATTCAGGCGACCTCACCCAAGCCTTTTACATGGCGATCGTCCTGGTCCTGGCCATCCTCATGGCGGCCGTATGGGCCCCCTACCTTGGAGAGCGGATCGCCCCCCCCCTCACCGGGGAACTCACCTGCGGTTCCTTCGGGGACCAACGGCGCTGGCTCCCTTCGATGATTCGATGGTTCGATCATCAGGGGTGGCGCCACGCGACCTTGTGGTGCTGCATCCTGGAGGGGCTGGACCATCCCGACTTCCCGATGCCCTTCACCACAGGGCTGCGGCACACGCGATCGGGAAGCTGGTGGGAAAAGGTATTCGCCCGGGAGGTGTTCCGATTCGACAACGCTCAAAACTGCCTGGAGGCCGCTGCGATTCTCAAAGCGCGTCACGGAATCGAACTGACCGAACACCCCCGCCCAAGCATCACCATCGCCCTGCGCCAACGGGATCGGAAAACCGTGCCCGACCGTCCGCCCACACCGCTTCCCAAGGCGCCCCCGCCCAAGAAACCCAGACGGAACCAGCGAATTCGACTGTTCCTTGATCCATCCGCCTCAACCCAGAAGGGTTCCGATCGGGATTATCGCAATCAAAACCAGGAGAACCTTGAGTCGGAGAAGCCTCTATGATAGGTCAATGAGGGACAGCAGGTCCCGGTCAATCCTATGAGCCTTTTCAAAAAAGTTCGCCGCCTTCTCGGAGTGGTTTTCATCCTCATCCTCGCCGTGGCGGCTTGGATCGCTTATCAGAATCGCGAGATCTTCAACCCGGCCATCGACGCCTACTGGGCCTATTCCAACAAGACGGAGACGCCTCCGTCCTACCAGGCGGAAGTCACCGGGGAAGTGATCAAAGTGCTCGATGGCAATTGGTTCCATCTCAAGATTCCCGAGGGATTCGTCTACGCGGTTCGAATCACCGGGATGGAATCCCCCGGGATCGCCATCACCACCGACCCCGCCAATCCCCCGATGGGCAATCTGAGCCGCACCAATCTCACCGAGCTCATCCTCAACCAAAAAGTCGACGTCAAGGTCCTGGAAATGAACGACCTGCGCTACGGCCAGGGATTCGTCTACCTCAATCAAACCAACGTTGCCGAATTGGTGGTCGACCGGGGCATGGCACGGCTGAATCGACAGGAAATCATCGAGCTTGAATTCGAGGAAAAATATCGACTGGTACAGGCAGAGCGCCGGGCGACCGAGCAAAGCCTGGGCGTCTATGCCCCCGGCCAGGACTTTGACTTTGCCACGATTCAAGATCCCCCCGAAGCGATTCCCGAAGA
>DEAY01000061.1:0-8894 GCA_002348345.1 Verrucomicrobia bacterium UBA2970 | reverse complement strand
GGAGGGCCCGACAAGGTCCTCGCCTCGACCTCAATCCACGCGTCGTAGTCAATGGCCTGAAGTCCTCGAAACACCGACTTAAGATCCAATGCCCCGACTCCCGGTTCCTCGCGGGTATTCTCAGCGATGTGAACGTGACGTACATGCCCAACCGCGTTCCGGATCGATTCGCCGGGCCATCGCTCTTCCATCTGCATGTGAAAGGCGTCGATCGTCATCCCCACCGCGGGGTGGTTGATCCTTTCACACAGGCGCGCCCCCTGTTCAATGGAGTGAAGATACTCCGACTCAAACCGATTCACCGGCTCCAACAGGAAGCACAATCCTCGAGCCGCCGCCTCATCTCCGATCTCATTGAGCTGATCGATCAACAAGGCATCGAGCCGCGCGGCAAGCGACGGAAACTCGCCCGGGTCGCCAATCCGGACCGGATTGTCCTGGATCAGGACCGGAGGCACATTGAGGAGACCTACGCCGAGCCGAGCACAAATATCCATCAACCCAAGCAACGAGTCCCGGCAACGGGTCCGTTCCCGGGTCCGGGGATGCAAGAGCGAGCTCGCGAATCCCAATGACAGGCTCATGGGCGGAATCGGGAGATCGGATAAAGACGCTTCGAGATCCCCCAGATAGCGATCAAGAAACCTCCCCGGCAAGCCCACCCCATCAAACCCATATTGATGCCCCGCCTCCGCCTGCTCCAGGACCGTTTTGCCTGGAAGCAATTCCAGCCGGCAACTTAACTTCATGACAACCTCACAACCCGTTGATCGGATCTCTCCTCCGAGCTCGGTCAACACGGACGATTCCCGCGTCCCCGAGCCGGGCAAGCGAATCGGGGCGATTCAGCCCCATACCGAGAGGAATCTCCAGGCGGATCGCCTGGAGAATTGGGGCTCAACCACCAACTGGCGGGGACGATCCTCCGTCTCCCTCCAACCTTAGCCTGCGATTAAGAATTGAACCAAGCAGAATTCATGGTATCACAGGACCCTCCCACCACTGTGAGGGCGAGGGTTCCCCCATTCGGTATGGGATCGAGATTCGAACGACACCATGCGATCCAACCTTCGGCTATCAAGTCTCCTGCCCGACGCCCCCATCGTTGTGTTGGCGGCCCTGCTGGGCGGCCGCTTCGAACCTCCCTCGGCGGCTGCCCAGGAGCTGATCGGGTATCCCTACGTCCAACAATACAACGGATCGCACTACGGCTACAACCGCCCTCGATATCAACGATATGGCCTGACCATCTATGTCCCACGCTTCACGGCATGGCAGCCCTCCTTCGCCTACAGGATCGTCCATCGGCCTCCGCTTCGCTCCCTCCAACCCGGGTTGCGCTCGGCAAGAACGATCGCCTCGACTCAAACCCCGGTCGTTCTCAACCAGAGCATCCAGCACAATCCGCCGCCCGCTCCCCCCAAAAAAAGAAAGAAGCTGCGAAACCGCTCTCCCGATGACACCCGGCCTCGCCCCCAAAAAAGTCCTCCCCGGCGAATGCATCCAGAGGCCATCGGGACGCCATCAGAGAATCCTGCAAAAAAAACCGAACTTCCCGACGACCTCGCCTGGCGCTATCTCGCGGCAGGGACCTCCAAGGCCGCGCAACGGCGATTCGCGTGGGCGGCCAGCCAGTTTCCGGAAAAGGGACCCACGCAAATCGGTCTGGGCGTCGCCGCTGCCATCCACGGCGATCCGGACACCTCCGTGAAAGCCCTGCGGCGCGCGTTCGAGGCGGATCCTTCCGGGTCGGTCACCCTCCCCCCGATTCCCGGGGTCAACCGGCAGATTGAGCGGCTGGTGGCAAGATTGAATCAATCCCAGGGCAAGACCCCGGATCAGCTCTTCGCCCTGGCGGCCTTGAATCTCTGTCTCGGCAATCGGAAGCCCGCGAGGCAAGCGATCAACCAAGCGGTGGATTCAGGGGACCACTCAGAGTCGACCCAGAACATTGTGGCCCTGCTCGAGGCCAGATAACGCAATCGGTTCGCCCTGGAAGGAGTGAGTCCTCAACGGGGTGCGCCCCGATGGAGTCCCAGGGTGAGCGGGGCGAGAACCAAATCCATTTCCCGTCTCATCCGAACGCCCGGGATACCGTCGAGGGTCCCAGGAGTCAGACCCTGAACCTTCAAGACCCTAGACCTTCGAAAAGATGCAGTCGCTCAGAGGCCCCGTGCTATCGGCGAACGAGGTCTCCTCAATCCCCATTGAGTGAAGGATACTCAGATACACGTCGGACATTCGTGTGTCGTCCTTACGCCAATAGGTCCCGTGCTTGAGTCCCATGTTTCCTCCTCCCGCGATCAGCGTCGGCAGGTTTTTCGGATTGTGGGTCGTACTAGCACCACTTCCGAAAAGCACGATGGCGTTGTCCAACACCGATCCGGAGGGGTCCCGATAGTCGTCCAGGCGCTGGAGGAAATAGTGGAGTTGCTGTGAGAGAAAGCGGTCGTATTTGCCGAAATCCCGCTGACCCTCCAGATCGCCGGCATGCGACAGATTATGGTGCGTCCTGGTCAGTCCGAGTTTCAGAGGAAAGGTATCGCTAATCCCCATTCCGTCTTCCCGATTCAACATGAACGCGACGCTTCGCGTGATATCGGCGTCAAACGCCAGCGCAATCAAATCAAACATATTCCGGTAATAATCCTCCGGTTCCCCCTCGGAATGGGCCTCCAAGTTGAGATGCGAGAAGTCCTGCCTCTTGAGCGGCACATCAATCCACCGCTCGGAGGCGACCAATCGAGCCTCGACCTCGTTCAAGGAGGTCAGGTATTGATCCAGCTTTTCTCGATCCGATCGCCCGAGTTTTCGATTGAGCGCGCGGCTGTTCTCAAGGACGGCATCGACCAGCTTGATGCGATGCTGCAGCGACGCCCGCTGCTGTTCCAGAGACGCCCGATCCCCCCGGAAGAGGCGGTCGAACACCCGTCTGGGATTGTTTTCAGCAGGAATGGGCCGGCCCTCGTAGCTATAGGAAATCGTTCCCGTCCGCGACGAGAATCCGGTCCCCGCATCCACCGAGAGAACGAGGGAGGGCTGGCGACAATGTTGCTTGGTGTGCCGGGCGACCACCTGATCCAATCCCACCGAATTATAGGAACCGGGCTCGGGATTGTGAAGCGGGGCACCGGTCAACCACATGTCGGAACAGGTATGCGGATCCGCCTTCGGACCACTGGGGTGATATAACCCACCCAGGAAACTGAGCTTTTCGCGAAAGGGCAAGAGGGGTTCGGTCGACTTGCCGAATTGAAACCGACCCGCTTCATCTCGACCCCGGGGAAACCAACTCCACTCATCGATCTCGTGATCCGTCTTCGGAAGCGACATTCCGTTGGCCGTGTAGAGCGCACAAAATCGCCGGGGCAGAGGTTCTTGCTCGTTGACGGCCATGGCCTCCAACAGAGGGAGCGCCAAGGTCACACCCGCAGCCCCTTTCAGCACCTCGCGACGGCTCAATCGAATCGACTTCTTCATCGTTCTCCTATTTTTTCAAAAAGATATCGCTCTGGATCAGAAACCGGACGAGATCCCGCATCCGATACCCGGACTCTTCCAAGTCTACCGCTTCTTCACGCAGAAACTCAACTTCATTATACTTCAAGTTTCGGCCCACCGCATACGTCGCCAAATGTCGAAGAAAACTAAATACCACCTGGGGCAGCCGTTCCTCGACAAGATAAGTTCGCAATCCGTTGAGATCCTCGACCCGGGTTCGATCGGGAAGGGTTGAACTGGCATCCACCTGCTGCCGTCCCATCCATCGCCCACCCGCATCGAAGGCTTCAAACGGCAAGCCCCAGGGGTCGATTCCCTCATGGCACTTGGCACAACCCGGTTGGTCTCGATGTCGGCGCAGTTGTTCCCGGAGACTCAAGTGTCGATGGTCCTCCGAAAGGTCGGGCACGTTCGGCGGCGGATCAGCCGGCGGCTCGTCAATGATCTTGCGGGCAAACCATGCCCCTCGTTTGACCGGGTTGGATTCCCGGCCATCGGTCAACGCCGCCAGGATTCCCGCCTGACTCAGGATTCCGCCCAGATGGGTCGCCCCGTGGCGCACCGGCCGAAACTCAAACCCACTCTCAAGCTGGTCCCCCAACCCGTAGTATCGCGCCACCACCTCATTGGCGATGATGAAGTCCGACCGGATCAGGTGACGAAGCGGCATGTTTTCCCGAATCAAGTATTCGACGAACCGGATCGGTTCCAGGCGAAGTTGGGTCTTTGCGTCGCGGGTCAATTCGGGAAAGTGTTCCCGACTGGTCTCAACCGTAGTCAACTTGTCCAGACCGAGCCATTGAGTCACGAAGGCCGATGCGAACGCCGCGAACCGGGCATCCATCACCATCCGATCGACTTGCGGCGTTAACTCGCTCCGAAGCTGACCTTCCGCCGCCAGATCCAACAGTCGCTGATCCGGCGGACCGTTCCAGAGGAAGTAAGAAAGTTTGGAGGCCAGTTCAAATTCATCCAAGGCCTCCGATTCCGGCCCCTGGCTTTCTTCGATCAGGAAGAGGAACTGGGGGGAGGTGAGGACGACCGTCAACGCATCCTGCACCGCCTGAACCCGGTCCTGCGTCGCCGCAAAGGACGCATCATAGATCTGCGTGAATGACGTTTCCTCTTTCTCCGAGAGGGGGCGCCGGAAAGCGCGAACCGCGAAATCACGAATCACCGAATGAGGTTCCCGACTGGTGAAGATGCGGCGATGGGTTTTCGGAGGCCAGGTCTCGTACAAGGGCCCTTCAAACTCGATCGAGCGGACCAGCAAACGAGGTCGCGGCCGGCCATCGGTATACTCGCTCCGAACCCCAATCTCACGGAGTCCAGAGATGTAATTCACATTGTCCTTTTCAACGTCCGGACTGGGAAAGTTCTGAATCGCTCCCTCAAAGACATAATCCCTCAACCCCTCGCTCGAGACTAAGCGGGGCGCCTCGACCGGGTTCAAGGTATGCCCACAATCCCGCCGCAACCCAAAATGCACCCCCAGGATGGGCGACCGATTCTCGAAACGCTGAAACGGATCCGGATCCGGCAGGGGGGCGAAGATGATCTTCCCAATTGTCCAGGTTCCTCCGTATTCCACGCCCACCGTCAAGGGCCCGGCGGGGAGACGGACAGTCACAAAGGGCGCTCCAAGATAGTCCCCTGAAAACGTGCGATCGCCCAGATGCACGCTCAGCGGCTGTCGTCCATCGGAGGGCGGCTGAGCCCACTCCCTTCCCGGTTCCACCAGGGCTTGCACCTCCGCCGGTTCCAGGGCTCGCCGATAAAGTCGAAGCTGGTCGATTTCCCCGAGAAAGCGATTGCCGTTCGGCACCCCGCCCACATGAAGGCCGAACTTCGGATGATCGAATCCATCCGCGCTCACGTGGCCCTCCCCCACCTGATAGCCATTGACGAAGAGCCGTGCTCCTCCCTCGCCCCGACGCACCACCACCGCCACATGTTGCCAAACCCCCTTTCGAATGATGCCCGGTTTCGTGACAATCGATCCACTGGATTCCTGATAAGCCCGGTGGGCCACGAACCGCAATCCGCCTCGCTGATCGGGCATTTCCAGAATCCAGCCTTGCCGTTCCGAGGGGCCCGAGGCAACCATCCCGCCCGCCTGCCGCTCTTTCGGATGGATCCAGAGCGCCACGCTGAAATCGGCGTCACCGATCAGGGGCACCTCCGACCGAGGCACTTCGAGAACGCCTCCCTCTTGAGAAACCGAAAGGGCGCGGCCAAAAGGCGATGCCACGGGGCTATCTTCAAAATCCCAAGCGCCGATTCGTCCCTCTGCAATCCGTCGATCATCGGGAGCCACACTCCCTCCCGGCGGGGGATCACGATAGAGTTCGACCTGATAGACGCCCGGTTCCTTGATCTCAATCTGACGCCTCTGACGCCACGGCCCCGGCCCGATCTGCCCCGACCCGATCGCCGCCGTGCCTTCCGGCAACATCAAGCCATCGTCATACCGGGCGGCCCTGACCGTGACTCGAAACCGGCCCTGGTCCGGCAATTCCCGTAAGGCCACCTTGAAGTTCGCCTTCGGGCCGTAGGTGCTCTCGACCTGAAAGAGTTCGGCACTCGGAATCGCCGGTCGCAGCAACAAGCCTTCGGGAACCAAATCATAGGCGTTGCCCAACGGATAACCACCACTGCCGCGCATACAGGCATACACCGCATGATAAATGCTGTCATACTCCCGCCACCCCCTGACCGTGCTGTTCCCCTGGTAGCCCTCGACAAAGCGAAACTGGGTCTGCATCTCAAACGCGTCGAAAGGGAACCGTTTGCGAGGCGTGAGTTCGGTGACCGTGAAATCACGGTTCCTCAGCAGATGACTGGAGGCGCCAAGGATCAACTTCTCGGGCAGGGGCTGAGGATTGATGTCCCGGCCCAAATCCATCCGAAAGTTCTGAATCGTCGGTTTCGAGGTCTCATCGACCAGGCAACGATCCAGGGCCTGCCGAGCGATCTCAAAATAGGTCTCCAGAAGAAGGGGCGAAAGGAGCATGGAGTCCTTGTTGTTCTTGAACCCGTCCCGAGAGACGGCCTCCGGGGGCAAAAAGTCCGTCAGATCATCGTCCAGCCCCAGCAAGCGCCGAAGCGTGTTCCGATACTGGGACACGGTCAATCGGCGAATCGTTCCGTCGCGGCTCATATCCCTTGAGCGTGCTTCATGCAACCCGGCACCGATCCAATCCAACAGCCTCGCGCGCTCCTTCTCAGACGGCTGCGCTTCGTCCTCCGGAGGCATCTCCCGCTCATCAACCAATCGGGAAACATGCTCCCACAGCCGAAGCGTCGATTCGGGTCGTTGGCCGTCCAGTTGGTCCAGGCGGACCCCCGACTTCATCTTCTCCGCGTTGTGGCACCCAATGCAGTATTCCTCAAGAAAGGGTTTCACCTCCCCGGCAAACCGGGTCATCAGCGAAGCTCCCCGCAATTCAGCGCCGCCTCCCACGAGAAGCATGATCAGAACGCGCCACCCGCCAAGGGGAAATGTGTTCCAGGCTCTCATCACCCGATCAACGCTATGAGGAGAACGGCCTCAGGTCAACGACCGGAATCCCCAACTAGCACCTTAAGAGGCATCACGACGCTCCCCCCCTCAGCGAAGCATCACTTCCCAGTAACGTGTCCGCGCCGATTGCCCCTCCGGGCCTTCCACGCGCAGGGTCACGACTTGATGAACCCCCCGCTCCTGAAACTGATGAATCGGATGTTGTTCGCTTGAGGTCTGACCATCCCCGAAATCCCAATGCCAACGAGTAATGGATCCCAACGACTCATCCTGGAACGCGACTAAGCGACGACTCATGTCGACCATCTTAAAGGACCACTCCGCCCGAATCGCCTCCCGGAATTGAGGTTCAAGGGGCATTAGACGAAAGCCACAGAGATACGAGGCATCCTTCACCATTCTCACATCATGCGCCAGGTTGACATGCCCCTCGCGAGCGCCCCCGTCAAAATCTAGGATCGACCACGACAATCCAATGACATCGTTTTCCTCCAGTTCCGATTCAATCGCCCCGGCAGGGCCCTCATAAGGAGCGTAGTCATAAGGCGTAAGCCACAGTTCCAGCACCAAGCGTCCGCTTTCCCCCGGTTCAAAGTCGTAATCATAGGCATGGTTCGATTGAGGAAACTCCCCAATCCAATGCTGACAGCCCCAGACCAGCACCCAGGCATTGTTCACCGGGGGCGTGAAGAAGTGGTAGTTCTGCGCATGAACGCCACTAAAGGTGAAGTGGTTTTCCAGATAGGCGTCTGTTTTGCTGTTCCAGTTCATTGCTTCAGGCTCATAGACCGGATTGAAGATGAAGGGCCCTCCCGAGAGATCTCCGTCAACGGCGATTTCGAAAATATCATTTCGATATCCCTTCGGATTGAACCGGCCAAAATCCCAGTAATCATCCTCCGCCTCGTAAAGGACATATAGTCGGTTGAGCCCCTTCACCCAGCCCACCGTGACGTTGACCTTGAGATCGCCGGGATCGATCTGAGTCCCTCCCCCATCCTCGGTGTCGTTAAGGAGATCCGTCGCATAGGAATAGTCCTTGGGGACAATGGCCCAATCCTCGGTTTTCCCGTCGATCCTGGGCATCTGATCCCGGGGAAACTGGAAGATCTTAAACTCCCGACCCTCACGGGCCAGGCGGAGTCCGCCGCGAAACTCGGCGCCGGGTAGTTCCATTACACTCAGGACGAGAAGCAACCCGTAAGTGAATCTCTGGATACTCATCGGTCTGACTTAGACATCCGTCGCGTCCGATTCCAACCCTTTTTCGTCGGGTTGAGCCGTCACCGGCATGGACCGGGTTCGATCTCCCGAGCCCGGTCCATCTCCCAAGCCCGGACCACGAAGAGCCTTGCCATTGGAAACGGCCCTCAGCATTATTAGCCGTCTCTTCCCAAGATCGCCCCAGCGGGTCACCTTGGGAACAATGGCGAAATGGCACGCCCATCGAATCGAAACGATCGGAAGACTCAAAAACCATGATCACACTCCAAGGAGCTCACCGCGTCGTCCCCCTCGTCCTCTGGCTCACCCCTTTCATCCTCAGAGCGGCGACATCAAGCGATCTCATCATTGATTCTAGCGGGAGCAACGCCGTGATCACGGGGTGCAAGGACTCGGCGGTCGGCCATCTCGAAATCCCGGCCACCGCTGGAGGAAAGCCGGTCACCGCCATCGCCGAATCGGCCTTCTTCAATTGTCACGGCCTGACCAGCATCCACCTGGGCGAGCAACTGACCGAAATCGGCAGTTTTGCCTTCTTCGGGCTCCGAGGATTGCAAACGGTGGACTTCGGACCCTCCGTCCGCCAAATCGGCCAACGCGCCTTCAATGCCTGCAGCGGCCTGACCCGGGTCAGGCCGCTGCAGGC
>DEAY01000493.1:12387-12581 GCA_002348345.1 Verrucomicrobia bacterium UBA2970 | reverse complement strand
CCGATGGTGGCTGCCAGACCGGCAACCGTAGGAGCGTGTCAAGCACGGCTACAATTGTCGATTTGATGAGTTCCGAAGCCCGCCCGGATGAATTTTTGCATCATGTAGTCCGCTTCCGACGGGGTCCGTCCGGAGGCGATCCCATAAATGCTATGGCGGCCATGTGACTGGGCGGCATTGCGGAAACCCGTGGC
>DEAY01000493.1:11929-12051 GCA_002348345.1 Verrucomicrobia bacterium UBA2970 | reverse complement strand
GCCCGGTCCAAGGCTTCGTCCCAACTGGTGGGGCGGAGCTCTCCGTCTTCGCCTCGAACCAGGGGTTCGGTGAGTCGGTCTGAATGCTGGACAAAATCGAAGGCGAACTGCCCCTTCACGCA
>DEAY01000493.1:9418-11516 GCA_002348345.1 Verrucomicrobia bacterium UBA2970 | reverse complement strand
CAACCGACGCCGCAATAGGGGCAAACGGTCCGGGTTTTGGTGAGCGCTCCGGGAGTCCCCTCCGCCCGCAGGGCTTTCTTGTCGGCGAGGGCTCCCGTGGGGCAGGTCTGGACACATTGGCCGCAAAAGGTGCAGGATGACTCCTTTAGGGTTCCCGAGAATTCCGTGGTGATTTGAGTGTGAAAGCCGCGGTTTCGAATATTGATCGCGTAGTCTCCCTCCTGCTCGGCACACACCCGGACGCAACGATAGCAGGAAATGCATCGATCGTAATCTCGCAGGATGAAGGGGTTGTCGTCCTCAAAAAAACTGGTTCCTGATTGACGGCCTTTGAAGCGGCCGGGATCGGCCCCGTAGGTCCTTACCAAGTGGGAGAGTTCCTGGGAGGCGTAGCCTCGGAGCGGATCGACATCCACACCGGGGTTCTCCGAAGCCACCATCTCCAGAAGGACTTTTCGGTGCTTCTCAAGGGCGTCGGTCGCCGTCCGAACCACCATCCCGGGATTGGCCTTGGTGGTGCAAGACGCGACTGGGTTTCGCGCTCCCTCGACCTCGACCATGCAGAGTCGGCAACTTCCAAACGCCTCCAACCTGGGATCGTAGCAAAGGGTGGGGATCGATCGTTCCAATCGCGTCGCAATCTCATAGAGCGTCTCGCCCTCCGTGTAGGAGACAAGTTCGCCGTCGAGAGTGATCTGGTTGACGGGATGGTTCACCATGAACGCGGAGTCGTATAGAGCGTTATGAAGTTTTTTGCACGTGTTTTGTCACTTGCTCGGGAAAATACTTCAGAAGGCTCTTGGTGATATTGGGCGCGGCCATCCCCAGGCCGCAGGCACTGGTGGCCATCATGGTCGTGCCCATGTCTTCGACCTCAGCCGTCCATTCGTCCGTCGCTTGAGGGCCTGCTTTCCCGGCGAGCCGCTCGGTCATTCGTTCGGTACCGATGCGGCAAGGGAAGCATTTTCCACACGATTCCTCGGCGAAGAATGCCATTGCTTC
Source organism: Verrucomicrobia bacterium UBA2970 (assembly GCA_002348345.1). Lineage (GTDB taxonomy): Bacteria > Verrucomicrobiota > Verrucomicrobiia > Limisphaerales > AAA164-E04 > UBA2970. Next base: position 10,514 of record DEAY01000493.1, on the reverse strand, counting down.
CTGGGCGGCTGCCACCATGTCCCGTCGATCGTCGTAGACGATGATGCCACCTGCCCCGAGGAAGGAGCCTTTTCCCTTGAGGCAGGGGTCATCCAGGGTGACCTCCAAATCCTCTCCCGCGAGATAGCCGCCTGACAGTCCTGCCATCGTCACCGCTTGAATTGTTTGGTGGGTTGGCGGTCCGCCAGCCCAGTCGTAGAGCAGGGTTCGGAGCGGCAGGCCAATGGGTACTTCATAGTTGCCGGGACGTTGGATATCGCCCGACAAGCTAATCAGTTTGGTTCCCGCATGGTCACCCAACCCCAGGTTCTGGTACCACTCGGCGCCCCGAAGGACGATCTTGGGAACCGCTGCCAACGTTTCGACATTGTTGACCGCCGTTGGAAGATCGTTAAAGCCATGGGTCACGGGGAATGGGGGTCGATTGCGGGGGAAGGGGTGTTTGCCCTCCAAGGAATTGAGAAGGGAACCTTCCTCGCCGCAGATGTAAGCTCCCGCTCCCCGTCGGAGGTGGAGTTGGAAGTTCAATTCGGATCCCAAAACATTCTTGCCGAGAAGACCCGCTTCACTCGCCTCCTGGATCGCTTGGTTGAGCCGCTCCAGTGTATGGGGATATTCGTAGCGAAGATAAATGAATCCTTGAGTGGCTCCCGTCGAATAGGCGGCGATCAGCATTCCTTCGATGACGGCATGCGGATCGTAATCGAGGATGGCTCGATCCTTGAAGCAGCCCGGTTCTCCTTCGTCCGCGTTGCAGACGATTGTTTTCGGAGCTCCCGGGGCGTTGGCGACGGCCTTCCATTTGATTCCGGTCGGAAAGCCCGCTCCGCCTCGCCCGGCCAGTTGACTGTCGGAGATCAGCTGTAAGGATTGCTCCGGGGACTGTTCCCCGAGGACGGCCTCGATGGCCTGATAACCTCCCGATCCTCGATAACCGTTGAGCGTGTTTCGATCCGGGACGCGGATATCGGAAAAGAGACACTCTTCATAGCGACCCGGATTGGGGACGGGCAATGGGGTGGGTCGGTCACTCAGAGATTCCTTGGCGTTCCCAACCAGATACTGGTGACCTCGAAGCACAGGAATGGGGTCGTCA
>DEAY01000493.1:0-9315 GCA_002348345.1 Verrucomicrobia bacterium UBA2970 | reverse complement strand
AGGATTGCTCCGGGGACTGTTCCCGGAGGACGGCCTCGATGGCCTGATAACCTCCCGATCCTCGATAACCGTTGAGCGTGTTTCGATCCCGGACGCGGATATCGGAAAAGAGACACTCTTCATAGCGACCCGGATTGGGGACGGGCAACGGGGTGGGTCGGTCACTCAGAGATTCCTGGGTGTTCCCGACCAGATACTGGTGACCCCGAAGCACAGGAATGGGGTCGTCACAGCGGCCTGCGCAAGCCATTGGGCTGGCGCCTTCAGACTGCAATTGCTGGAGAAGGTCGGCGCTTCCTCTCAGAGAGCAGACCGGACCGGTGCAGACCCTTGGGGCGGATTGTCCGGGTGCTGACTGGGCAAGATGGTGGTAGAAGGTGATCGTGCCGTAGAGTTCGGCGAGGGGAATGCCCAACCCGGCAGAGAGGTCCCGAATTGCCGTTTCGCTCAGGTAGCCGTCTCGATCGTGGAAGGCGTGCAAGGCCCCCAACAACGGTGCGGGCTGATCGACCCAGTCGTCGATGATTATTTGATTCTCCGGTGTGATGCGTGCCATCGATTCAATCCTTCATGAAAGACAGGGCCTTGCTCGGGTCCGACAATATTCGTCATGCTTCCATCAGGGCAACCGAAATATCAGGGCATGACTGGAATCATGTGGGAAAAAAACTTGATCGATGCGGGTGAAGATCGGGAGGAAGTTTTTGAGCAGTGAACCCTGCCGGCTCCAGGGATCCCGCCGATTGGGAACCGGTCCCATTGGTTTGATGGCTCAGGTGGTGGGTCCGGGAATCGAACCACGGTCAATCAGTCTTCAAGGATCACATCATCGTCACTCCAAAGAGTTCCGTCGGGTCCAGGGCTTCGGACTTCCATGATCCGAGCGCTGATGGAATGGAAGTGGTATGGGTTTCCCCAGCGATCGAGTAATTCGCCATCGGGCGAGATACTCGAATGATTGCCGGGGAGAACGGCGACCCCCTTTGGGTTGGAGCCCGTGAATGCCGCAGTGATTTCGTCGTTCTCCCCGGTGGGGTTTTCTCCGAGGGCCTGTTGGTAGGCCAGGAAGAAGGACTCGATGATCTGGAGGTCTTCTTCCCCGTCGGTTTCCGGAGAATGAAGCGCGTCGGCCTCTTCCGATACCGGCAAGAGTGTGATCGATGGTTCGGTGTCCTGGTCTGGTGACGCGTTCGAACGAGTGGAAACGTCTTCCGAAACCGGTTTCGTATGTTGCGGAAAATCGGTGCGAGAGGAATCTCTCCCGTCCCAGATGAAGGCAACGGCGGCGAGGCAGACCGTTGCCGCTATCAGACCCCGTCGCATGGTCAAATCCCTGGTGGAATCAGGCTGAGAGAAAATCAAGGTTGGGCCGCGAGCTCGTGAAGGGATCGTCGAATCGAGGCAGATTAGGGAAGATGGCCTCCATCGAATTGCTGTCGACGCCGAACCAGCGGGCAAGGACCGAAGCGTATTGATCGACGGAAGTCGTCGGGATCCATCGGCCCCGATTCCGGCCGGCATCGTCTCCAGCACCAACGAGCAATTCGGGGAAACGTCCGTAAAGCCTTTGGCCCTTCACGGCGCCCCCCATCACCATGGCATGACCGCCCCAGGCGTGATCGGCTCCCGCGGTGGGATCGGTGCCGTTGGGCGTGAAGGTTCGGGCGAAGTCGGAGCAGGTGAAGGTCGTGATATGATCCTCGAGTCCCAGGGATTGCGTGGTTCGATAGAAGGCCTCCATGGCGGACGAAAGTTCCGCCATGAGATTCGCGTGCGAGGTGAGCTGAGATTGATGGGTGTCGTAGCCGCCGACCCGGCAAAAAAAGATTTGGCGTTGATTCCCCAGCGCCGAACGGCCCGCGATCAACTTGGCGACGGTCTTCAATTGGTCGCCCAACGATGACTGAGCGTTGGTGAACGCCTCATCAAAGTCGACCGAGCTTCGTTCCGCCAAGTCGAGCGTTTGTCCCACCGTGCTTTCCGATTCTCGAGCGCGACGCATGACGGCGTTGTAGCCATCCTCCATCAGATTGGCGTGGGTAAGATTCATGATCTCCTCGAAGGCCCGCAACCGTTTTCCCGGGTCGTTTTGCTTGTAAGTTCCCTTTGCATCGAGGGCGTTTTGGTAATTGCGACCGTAGCCTGACAGGCCCACCACACCTCGCGGACTGGTGACAAACTGAGTCACCTCGCCTTGAAGGCCGATTTGAAAGCTGTTGATTCCCGAAAGCGATATGGACATGGAGACTTTGGAATCGGGATTCGATGCCGAGTGGAGGAGATCGGCGATTCGGCCGCCCCAACCGCTTTGAAAAGGTTGATCGGGAATCGAGCTTTGCCATTGGGTTTGTTGGTCGGCATGGGAGAAAAGTTGGGCGGGCACCGGAACGGTATCGTTGAGGTAATCCTCCCGGGTTGGGATGGGATAGGCCAGCGTGCCCACATTGCAGACAAAGGCGAGTTTGCCTTCGTTAAAGAGGTCGCGGAGAGGGCCGGCGCTGGGATGAAGCCCAAAATCGCGGCGGTCGTTGATGGCCTGGATGGGGTGAAGTTGATCCGCCGGTATTTGAAGGATCCCCCGGCCTGTCTCGTAGTCGTTTCGAAAACCTCCGCTTCGGGGGACCAACAAATTATTCGAATCATTGCCCCCATTGAGGAAGAGGCAGACCAACGCGCGATAGTCGTTGTCCGGAAGGTTCTGAGCCATCGCGGCATTAAACAGCCGCAGGTTGGCGAGCGTGTTGACCACCCCCGTGACACCCAGCGCCGCGCAGGCGGACTGGCGAAAAAAATCTCTTCGGTGAATTGGGAGGGTGGTTGGATCGTTCTTAGGGTTCATGCCTGGGATCGTTTGGCCGGTTTTGAGTGGAGGGCGGGGCGGACTCTATTTTTGAATCATGTATTCCGGGCTGGTCGTGTAAAGATAGATGGCCGTCTCGATCTTTTTGTTTCGGTTGGCGGCAACCGCTTCAATCATGATTTGACGAGGGGAACGTCCCAGGTACTGTTGCTCTCGGTGACGCAAGCTCCCTCCCCCGAGAAGAAGATCGGTAAAGTCGACCAGGAGGGCGGCCGTTTCCATGGGCGACGCACCGCTGCGAGCTGCTGATTCCATGAGTTCTTGAAAGGCCGTTAGATCGGGTACGAGGTTGTCGTCGAGTTGAGATTCTTGATTGGGAAGCCGAAGTCCGCCCTGGCCGTTTCCGTTGTAAAGGAGCGTGAACTGGGCGTTGACCGCATTGATCACCTGGGATTCGGTCGTGACCTGGAATTCCGGGGCCACCAACCCTGCAGCCGCCAAGGAACCAGCCACCGTGAAATCGGGAAGAAACCAGTTGAATACCGTGGGCGCCGACAGGGGAGTCTGCGAGAGTCGGCTGTCGGTATTGCCCATCCGATAGAGCGACGTCCCCTTCGGGAATTTCGCGAATTCGCTTTTCGAGTAGCCGTGCTCAAGCAATGCCGAGAGCGGAAGTCGTGATTCAACGTGAAGCGCCCGACACAGAGCCAGGTAGCGAATGATCGGTTCCTTCTGTTTGCCGGCATCGACCCGATCCGCAAACGCGAGATCGCGCGCTTCCCGATCCAGGAGGATCTGTTTCACGACGGCGCCGAGGTTTCCTTCGGTCGCGAGGAAGGCTCTGGCCACGCGGTAGACATAACCCCGAGTGGGATTGCTGGTGACCAGTCTTTGGATGAGCAGGCGACTGATGAACGGGGCGGTATTGGGATGGGTGGCCAGGGCATTCATGGCGACGTCTAAATCCGATTCACCGCCTCGGAAGGATCGCACGGGATGTCCACCGACCAGAGTCTTCTCTCCCTGGTCGTGAAATCGTTCAAAGAACTTCATCGGGTGAATCCATTGTCCCTGGAAGAGCCGACTCCCGTTGCCATAACTGAATCGGGTATTGTTTCGAATCACGTCGCTGTTGCGTGGGACGTTGCGCTTGCTGAAGCTCAGCCCCGTCATGACCCGAGCCATTTCAGTGATGTCCGTTTGGTCGTAGGTGGGGATCGGAAGGCCCGCTTGGTCCAGCTTGATCGTTCCGTCGGGATGGCGTTCCATCAAGCCTATGGAGAAGAGTTGCATGATCTCCCGGGCAAAATTCTCATCGGGACTCACGACGACGTTGCCCTCGTCGTCGGTCACCTCTCGTTGATTGCGGAGATGGCTCAGATAGTGGCCCATGATCGGATGCTTGGTGACGTTTTCGAGCAAGTCCCGATACGAGCCAAAGGCGCCTTTGGAAAGCATGTCGTAGTAGTGGGCGGCACCGTAGTGTCGATTGTTGATTAGGCCATCCCGTAACGAAATGACGAAGATCTGGCTCAGGGCGAAGGCCACCCGCTGGCGCAGATGGTCGGACCCCTTCATCGCCATCAACCACCACCCATGACGAAGGTTGTGGGAGCGCAGCCGAAATTCGTCGTTTTCGTATTGGGCTGCTTCATGACGATCCGCCGCCTGGGTGAGTTCAAGCAGGGAGATGGGAGGCGTTGTCTTTGGGTTCATCTGCTGGTCGATCCAACGGGACATCCCTTTGATGCGGTCTCCAGTCGCTTTGATGTTTTCCCGGACCTCATTCATCAGCGCTGGAGTGGGTCCGTAAGTGGCTTGAATCAGAAACCGGGCGATATCCCGATCGAGGTCGTCGTCCCCCAAGGGGGGGAGGGCTTCGGGGTCGTCGGGAGCGGCGAATTCAAGAAAGCCTTCTTGTTGCCGATAGGTCCCCCGGATTTCTCCGGCGGGATAGCGCGACGAGTGGACATTGACATAGAGCTGAGCATTGGTAAGGGCATCCAAGGTGGCTTGGTCCGTTGTCAAGATCTGAGCCGCTCGAACCTTCCAGGGATGATCGGTGACGGTCCCCAAGGGAAGGCTTTCGACGGCCGGTCCCGAAACGGGATTGGCCACGTGAATGTGGACGGCGGTCTGGGGACTGGTTAGACCGCTGAATTGAAGGCTGACGACTGCGAATCGGTTGTCGCCGTCGAGTTTTACGGTCGAGAGGCCGGTGGCTGAAGTCCTTGCCATTCCCTCGGGTCTCAGGGTGGCGACGAAGAGACGCTCATTCTCGGGCGAGTTGGTGGCATCAGCGATGGTGATCTCGATGCTGTCGGCTCCTTCGACTTGATAGTGTGAACTGGGGCTGATTCGAACCCGAAGGGTTTCCGGGACCTCAACCTGGGTATCCCGGACGGGAACGACCACCACGGTCTGGCTTCCCTGGCCTGCGGCAAAGGGGATGAGATGGGGAAGCTCCCGGCCGGATTCATCAGTGAGAACGTAGTCATCCGGAGTCGCGAATCCCTGGGTGGGATCCGATGGGGGCTCGAGGCTCAGAGGGACGGAGACGGGGGCTTCCGATCCAATACGGCGCACTTCGAAGCGAGCGTTCTTCAGTTCCTTCTCAAAGGCATAGGGTTGGAGCGCGGCGATCGTGAACTGTCCGCCATCAAGCACGCCGTCAAATACGTTGGGATCGGTCGCCTGCTCGAATTCCTCTCGGTTGGTGAACCCGTCCCCATCGGGGTCGGCTTCCGCATCCTCGGGGTTGGTGGGGTCTAATCCGTGAATCCTTTCCCAGTGATCCGGGAGACCATCTCCATCATCATCGGTGATCCCTCCGATCACGAGGTAACCCACCTCTTCTTTGGTGTGTGAGATTTCAGGGTCGAAGGATTGTTCCTCCTCGACCTTGAATTGAACCTGGTTGGCGTTGAGTTGCCGATGCCGAAGGGAGGCCGTATTGCCGCCGTCGGCCGTCTGCATGTGGGCGATCAGGACGGGGTTGGAAACGGCTTGGGGAAAACGGTGGGTTAACCAATGGTGGGTGACTTCTTTTCCGGTGGAACTGACGATCGCCGGCGGACGTTGCGAAGGGAGGTATTCGCCCGGCGCGAGCGCAATGAAATGAACGGGTCGAGGGGTCCAGCGGGTCCGGTTAGCCTCCTCGGCTTGGAGTCGAAGCTGGAATCCTTCGGGCTGAATTCGCCGAGGACGAACGGCCAGCGCAGGGCTGGTATTGCTGGCCTCAACCTGGAACAGGACAATGGGGGTGGTTTCGAATGGGGTGTCGAAACGAACGCCTTGGAGGGTTCCTCCAATAGAGTCGAGGCGCCCGGCGACTGCGGGGATTCCGTCGATATCCGATTGCCCAGGTTCTACGGCAAGGTAGCCGATGGTCTCTTTCGTGTGGACGCCATCTCGGTAATCCCACTCGGCGATCTGGAATTGGAAACCCGTGGGAGTCACGTTTCGGATTCGAAGGGTTGACGGATCGCGGCCATTGAAGGAAAGCGGCCCCATGATGACAATGGGGTTTTGATTGAACGGAGCCTCGAATTCAACCTGGTGCCAGGTGATTCGGTTGGGTTGGGAAATGGTGAGGGTTGCTGCCTCAAAAGCCATCAGCGGGAGGGTCAGGGTGAAGCTCAAAGCGCCAGCCAGGCTGGCGAGGAAACCTGGCAAGGTTCCCGTTCCCATATGAATGTTGCCGCTCATGTTAAAAATCTCTCGTTGCGCTCCAATTCATGCTGATACCCGTTCTTCATCATGCAAGGAGGGAAGGATAGCAGGGTTTATGCCACTAAAACCACTAAACAAAGGCGACAGATCGCTCCGAAATCCGACCTTTTCCAGCATCGGTCCGCCAAGGTTCAAGCAAGAGGAATGAGGTGGTCGGGAATCGACTCTTGACGGGTTGTATCCACCACCTCCACGTGTCCGTGCCCTTCTTCGTAGAAGTTTCTCATGAACCCAGTCCGATGCTGGAGAAAGGTCGTGGGCGTCGTTGAGCCGGGGCCAAGTGGAGCGGTCCTGAATCGACTCCGAAGAATGCCTTGGCGCCTCGGATCAGGGTCCACAGAGACTCGACTTTCATGGGGAGACGTTTGTAGGTCGATGGAATCCGGTCCTCGTCGATGAAGCCAAAGTCGGTATTGTCAGAGTGGTGATAGACGTAGTGATAGTTGATGATCAGCACCCCCCATCCTACCTCCACCAGTTTGTCGACGGTGCGGGCGGCGAATGCTTCCTCCGGATTCTGCTCGTTGGGGTTGGAGGTGCCTTGAAAATGACAGACCACGCAAGGGACGAGCCCTTTGAGGAGGCGATGGGTGGCAGCGACTGCGGGGGTATTTAGTGAATCGAGATGCGCTAAATCAAGTGGGCGGAACCGAAAATCTTCTCGAATCAATCCAAATTCATGTTCGAGACAGATCCGGCCTTTGGTGGCGGGACCAGATTGCCAGGGGCGCGTGAATTCCAGTTCGAACCGGATCTCTCGAAACTCGCCTTCGTGGGGGGATGGGATCGTCACTCGAATCTTGGGATCCTTCCAGAAGAGACCGGATTGACCCAGTTTGGGGTTCAGGTAGAGATCAGCCGGAGCGGGCAGGAGCTGGAGAATATTTCGAAAGAGGACCACATCGCCGAATCCATGAAAGAACTTGATTCGATGGGTCCTTTGGGAGCGATCAATGTGCCGAGCGTGCCGGTCACCGAGTCGAATTCAATTTCTATAAGTGGGTGAGCTCTTGATTGATCGGTCCGACCGGACGCATCGGCTTTGGCCGGAATTGAATCCATGGCCCCGCTTGGGCTCGGTGAGGAAGGAATCCGAGAGATTCGATTGATCCGATTCTTTTGAGCGAACGACAAAAATCGGTTGATCGGGACGATATGGCTGTGTTCTGCTTTGTGGGTAATGCGCTTGAGGGCTGATGAGTAATCAGGGATTCATATGAAAGCGATCCTGGGAATCTCCGCCTTTTATCACGATTCTGCTGCTGCCCTGGTGGTGGATGGGAGACTGGTTGCTGCCGCCCAGGAAGAGCGATTCACCCGAAAGAAGCATGATCACGCGTTTCCCCAGAATGCCGTCGATTACTGCCTCGAGGAAGCGGGGATCTCGCCGCAGTCCCTCAGCTACGTCGCCTTCTATGACAAGCCGGTCAACAAGTTCGAACGACTTCTCGAGACGTATCTTGCTTATGCCCCCCAAGGCTATGGGTCATTTCGGCGGGCGATTCCTCTTTGGTTGAAGCAAAAACTGCATCTTCCCCGGGAGATGGCCCGCGGCCTCAAGGATCAATACAGGGGGCGTTTTGTTTTTACCGACCATCATGAGAGTCATGCCGCAAGCGCATTCTTTCCGTCCCCCTTTGAAGAGGCCGGTATCCTGACGTTGGATGGAGTGGGGGAGTGGTCGACCGCCTGCTACGGGATCGGGCGAGGCAATCGGATAGAGCTCACCCATCAAATTCGGTTCCCCCATTCCCTTGGCCTGCTCTATTCGGCGTTCACCTACTTCACTGGGTTTCGTGTGAACAGCGGGGAGTACAAGGTCATGGGGCTGGCGCCTTACGGGCGGCCCGTCTACCGAGCGCGGATTCTGGAGCATCTGATGGATCTCAAGGAGGATGGGTCCTTCCGTATGGATATGACCTACTTCAATTATTGTCAGGGGCTCACCATGACCTCGGAACGATTCAATGATCTGTTTGATGGGCCGCCCCGCACTCCCGAGTCTAAGTTGACTCAACGGGAAATGGACCTTGCGGCGTCGGTTCAGTCGGTGACCGAAGAAGTGATGCTTCGAATGGCCCGTCATATTCATCAAGGAACCGGGATGAAGAATCTCGTTCTAGCGGGTGGGGTTGCGTTGAACTGTGTTGGGAATGGGCGCATTCTCCGTGAGGCACCCTTTGAGAGGATTTGGATCCAACCCGCGGCGGGTGATGCGGGAGGGGCCTTGGGGGCAGCCCAATTTGTTTGGCACCAGTTGTTGGGCAAGGAGCGGGTGGTTGGGGAACCGGACGGGCAGCAGGGGTCGCTCCTGGGGCCGAGCTACTCGGATGACGAAATCGTCGCTCTTCTTGAGCAATCGGGCGCGGTGTTTCGGTCCCACCCCGACGATGCCTCGCTCTGTGACGCGGTGGCAGGACTGATCGCCAGCGAAAACGTGGTGGGTTGGTTTCAAGGGCGAATGGAATTTGGTCCCCGGGCCTTGGGTGCTCGGAGCATTCTGGGCGATGCTAGGAGTGACGAGATGCAGTCGGTGATGAATCTCAAGATCAAGTTTCGGGAATCCTTTCGCCCCTTCGCTCCCCTGGTGCTGCGGGAGCATGTGGCCGATTATTTTGAGATGAAGGAATCCGACGAGAGCCCCTACATGCTGTTGGTGGCCTCGGTGAGAGAGGAGCGGCGATGTGAAATGCCGGAGGGGAATGATGACAGGTTTGGCATCGATAAGCTCCACGAACGGCGGTCCGAGATCCCTGCAGTGACCCATGTCGATTATTCGGCTC
>DEAY01000273.1 GCA_002348345.1 Verrucomicrobia bacterium UBA2970 | reverse complement strand
AGGCCCTCCAGAACAAACTCCCCGAAGAAGACCGACAGACCTACGAAGACTGGGCCCAGGCCAAAATCCGCTCCATTTGCCCCTTGGGCCGCTGGCAGACCCCCGAGGAATGCGCCGCCCTGGCCGTCTTCCTCGCCTCCCCGCTCGCCCGCAATATCACCGGCCAGACTCTCAACGTCGATGGCGGACAAGTCATGCACGCCTGAACATTTCATTAACAAAACATTATCTAGGCCACGCTTCGTCATCAAGACAACCACCAAGAGAATGAACGCCGTACTCCCACAACCCTCCATTCTAACACCCCTCTTCGCCCTTCTTCTCTCTGGATTAGCCCTACATGCCAAGGAGAAGACCGAACTCCTCTCCGCCCACTCGACCATTGCTGTCTACGAAGGCATCGAATTCCGCACCTGCCGGGGCAGGACGGCCCTATGCCCCAAGAAATGCGGCAACTCCGGAGAGTTCGCCAACTTTAGAATCGTCGAATACCTCAAGTACGAAAAAACCGGCAAGTACGGCGACAAGAAGCAGAAGGCCAAAGTCATGCAGGTCAGCGACTTCTTCAAGAATCCCAAGGGCGAGCCCAAGTACCACGCCGTCATAAAGACCCTCAAGAAGGGCGACCGCGTACGCCTCGACTGGGACCACAACTACGTCACCAGCAAAGGCAGTTCCTATCCCGCCCGCCCCATCACCCGCCTAGAAAAGGCGAAGGCCGACTGAATCGCGGCTTGCCCTCCTGCGGCCAGGTGCTTGATTCGCGCCATGCTGGCCGCAGAAGAAGCTCTTGAACACCTCCGTGCAGGCAACCAACGGTTCCTCACCGGGGAAGGTGACATCCATGCGCTGACCTGTCCTGAACGCCGCAAGCAAGTGGCCTCAAGGCAGGAACCCTTCGCCATCGTCCTAGGCTGCTCCGACTCCCGGGCACCCGCCGAAGTGCTGTTTGACCACGGCCTGGGCGACCTCTTCGTCATCCGGGTGGCGGGCAACGTGGTGGCGCCCACCCAGGTCGGGAGCATCGAGTTCGCCGCCCACGAATTCGGCACGCGCCTAGTCGTCGTCCTGGGCCACACCAACTGCGGCGCCATCCAGGCCACGGTGAAGAAACTCGCACGACAGCTCAACGAACCCTCTCCCAACGTCCACTCCATCGTGGACCGCATTGCCCCGGCCATCCGGCCCCTCTTCGACTCGGAAGACCTCCGCAACGACCCCGACACGCTCATCGGCGAAGCCGTCCGGGCCAACATCCGCGCCTCTGTCGAACAGTTGCGTGACAGCTCTCCCTCCCTAAAGGAATTGATTGCCAAAGACGGACTTCGCATCGTAGGCGCCGAATACTCGTTGGACTCCGGGCAGGTGGACTTCCTCAACGACCCGCGCTAACGCACATTTCTCACGCGAGTTCTGCCACCACTGCCTACGCGGCGTCCCCCCCCAGCCTAAGCTTAGCCGCGTTCGTAACAACGGGGACAGGAGCATAGAGGCGGCATTGCCCGTCTCGCCCCCTATACTTCGTTTCCTTCTTCCTGCTCATCTTCCCAAGCGAGCAAGGCGTTGAGCGCCATCCGTGCCAAGAGCTACGCTTCCCGCCGTCGTCGTTTTCACAAACGCGGCTAAGTTTCCCTCCGCGACGCCCCCCTCTAACTGAAGCCGCTTCCTTGGGGGATGTGTACGCATGCAGCCCAAAGACGATGCAACCGCAAGGCAGGCAGGGAGTCGTGTAGTCGGCGGCAGCAGACAGACCGTGAGAAATTCTGCTTAACAGCATTTGAAAAAATGGGGACTATGCCATCAGCGCCTTCACGGGATGGTGCTCCTCAACGCCGGTTAGACGAAAATCAAGTCCCTGGAAGCGAAAGGTCAGCCGGGTATGATCAATACCTAGCAACCTGAGAATTGTTGCCTGCAGGTCGTGCACGTGCACGGGATTTTCCGTCACATGAAACCCAAGTTCATCGGTTTTTCCCAAAGTAATTCCCGGCAGGGTCCCGCCACCAGCCATCCACATGGTAAACGCCTGGGGATGATGATCCCGGCCACCGCTGCGTTTGAGAGCTGCACTAGCCTCGACCATCGGCGTGCGCCCAAACTCTCCGCCCCAAATAACGAGAGTGTCATCGAGCATGCCCAATCTCTTGAGGTCTTGCACTAGAGCGGCACTGGCTTTGTCCACCTGCTTGGCTTGTTTCTTGATGTTGCCCTCCACATTGCTGTGGGCATCCCAGCCTCCGTGGTAAAGCTGGATAAAACGAGTGCCGCGCTCTGCCAAACGCCTGGCGAGCAGGCAGTTTGCCGCGTAACTGGCTTTTCCGGGAGTTATGCCATAAAGGTCCAGTGTCTCCTTACTCTCGGAGGCGAGGTCCATCAGTTCAGGAGCCCTGGCTTGCATACGGTAGGCCATTTCATAGGCCTCGATCCGGGCATTGATCTCTGGATCACCCATTTCTCCAAGACTTTTGCGGTTTAGCTTATTTAACAGATCCAGAGTTTGTCGCTGAGCCGTCCGATCGACCCCTTTAGGATTGGAAACATGCAGGATCGGATCGGCACCTTCGCGAAAGGGAACGCCCTGATGTTCGGATGGAAGAAAACCAGACCCCCACAAAGCCGCACCACCACTTACAGTGCCCCCACTCTTCAGAACCACAAAACCAGGAAGATCATCCGCCTCGCTCCCGATGCCATAACTCAGCCAGGAACCCATGCTGGCCCGGCCCGGAATCCCGCTTCCCGTACTCATGAAAAGCTGAGCCGGTGCATGGTTAAAATGCTCGGTGTGCATGGATTTGATGAAGGTCAGGTCATCCGCGATCTGGCTCAGTTGAGGAAGTTGATTGGACAACTCGGCGCCCGACTGTCCGTGCCTGGCAAACGGAAAACAGGGACCAAGGACCGCAGCATCTGGCTGAATGAAGGCGTAGCGTTGCCCCTTGATCACCGACGGTGGTATCGGCTTGCCCTCAATCTCTTTGAGCTTGGGTTTGTGGTCAAAGAGTTCCAGTTGACTGGGCGCGCCAGCCATGAACAAATAAATCACCCGCTTCGCCTTAACTGGAAAGCGCATGAAGCTGGACTTGCCAGACGCGCCTAGAGCCTCATTAGCGAGCATCGACGCCAGGGCAATCTTGCCCACGCCGATTCCACAATCCTTGAAGAAGTGACGACGGGTACGGTCAAGCGATGGATGGGAGTTCATGGTTTGGTAATCGCTTCATCTAGGTTCATGATCGCCCGAGCCAGAAGAATTTTACCGGCAAGCTCCGGTGAGGCTCCCTTGTCGTTGGCAATCTGCGAAGGTTTGAGTTCACCTTTTTTCAGCCGTTCAACTTGCTGGTCGAGGTAAGCCTGCAGGGCCTTGGTTTCTTCTGCTTCTGGAGGCCGCGTGAGAAAACGGCGAAAGAGCGCGCGGACAGGATCTTCGTTGCTACGATGGACTTCCTGGCCAACTGCCCGGGCCAGCTCGAGGTACATTTCGTCGTTTAAAAGTGTGAGGGCCTGCAGGGGCGTGTTGCTCCGATCTCTCTTGGCGAGACAGTTTTCACCAGAGGTTCCGTCGAATGTCATGTATCCAGCAAAAGGAGCGGTGCGTTTGATAAATGTGTAGATCGAGCGACGATAACGATCCTCTCCCTTGGAAACATTCCAGCTTTTACCTCCAAAAGCATGTGCAAGCACGCTGATCGACTGTGGGGGATAGACCCCCTTTCCGTACATTTTGGGTGAGAGCTTGCCACTTGCCAGAAGCATGTGGTCGCGAATCAATTCTCCAGATAGTCGGAAACGCGGGCCGCGGGCCAGGAATCGATTCTGCGGGTCTTTTTTGAGGAGAGCGGGCGATACTTTTGAATCCTGCCTGTAGGTTGAACTGGTCACGATTAGACGGTGCAATTCCTTCAGTGACATCCCCTGCTTACGAAATTGAACCGCCAACCAGTCCAAGAGTTCGGGATGAGAGGGCCCGCCGCTCAGCTGGCCGAAATCACTCGGGGTCTTGACGATTCCCCGGCCAAAGTGCCAATGCCACAACCGATTCACGATGACCCGTGCCGTCAAGGGGTTCTCTGGGGCGGCGATCCATTGGGCGAGGGCCATGCGACGGCTTCGAGTGGGCCATCGTTTGAACGGGTCGAGCCGGATGGGCGCGGGTTCCTGGTGCCCCGTGAGGGCGCTTGGAAAGCCGGCCTCGACCACCTCACCCGGATTATCGTGTTCGCCTCGAAGCATGATTCGTGAAACCGGCACGCCGGGTTCGAATGGAGGGCCGTATGAGTGTCGAAGCGTGAGGGCCATCGGGTCGAGTCGCTTGATGTGTTGCTTTAAGAACCGCTCGCGGCTGGAAAGATACTGATGGCGTTTCCGCTCCTCCGCCGTGAAGAGGGGATTGGCCGGATCGGCCAGGATGGCCTTGAGATCGGCATTGTCTCCTTTGGCCGGATAAAGGACGGTGCTGAGAAAGGCGTTTTCCTCTCCTCGGAGAGCGAAGCCATAGCCTTCATTCCGCGAGGTTACGGAATAGACTTGCACGATGGCCCCTTGGGTCAGGGAAAGGAACGGAGCACCGGGCTTCGAAGCCACCAGGAGGCTTTTGTTGAATTGGAGCGCGGCCGGGCCCCCTTCTTGCAGGAGGTGCACCGTCGGTTGGTGCTCTGGGTTGGATTGATTGAAAACCAACCCTCCTACCTTATCCTTCCAGAGAGCGATGGGCGTCTTCTCGGTGGGGGGAGGGGTTTTGGTGTCGGCGTCGGGGTCCGAGGCGTCGAGCCAGAGGGCGAGCCCATCGGAGGGAGGGATGAGCGTCGCGTTCGAACCGATTTCGTACTTGGATTGGATGTAGGCGTCAATCAGGTTGCGCTCGGCCTCGTCAAGAGGATGGTCATAGACGAGGACTTCCGCCATCAGGCCTTGATGTGCGTTACCGGTGGGGCGCCCCTCCGAGTCGGCCTCCTGCCCCAGGGTGAGCGCGAGGGGGTGTTTGATTTGGTTAAACCAGTGCCCGGTGTCTTTTCCACTCAACGCTTTGGTCTCGTCGGGAGAACTTCCATCGGTGAAGAATTCCCAGCCCGATCCCGTTCCGTTAATGATCGAGTGGTGAAGCCTCCCATCGGCAACCGGTGCCGTTCCAAACCGATAATGATTACCACCGAGCGGCGTCGAACTTTGGATGCCGAGGCTTGCCCGAGGCGGTCCGAGGCGATCGGTCAAAACCTGCGTTAATGCTTGTAGATCTTCCTTGGCCTCATCGATCGCCTTTCGGTGTTCGACCTGCCGCTTGGCATATCGTTCCTTCTCTCCGTCACGATAGTGGGCGGCCGGAAGCGGGGCTCCGATCTGATAGATGTCGCCGGGTTCGGGACGCTTGAGCCAGACCGTATTGAAGAAGGCTTTCATCCGGTAAAAATCCTTGATCGGAATCGGATCATATTTGTGGTCATGGCATTGGGCGCACCCCACCGTGAGACCGAGAAAAACGGAACTGACCGTCGACGTCATTTCGCTCAACATTTCATGCCGCGTTTCGTCGCCACGCGGTTCGGTGAAGGGGGCCAATCGAAGGAAGGTCATGGCGACCATCCGTTCGGGAGAGGGGGACGGGAGGTCACCGGCTCCCATGATTTCCTTGAACTCGTCACCCGCGATTTGCTCCTTGATGAAGAGATCGTAGGGTTTGTCCTGGTTGAAGGAATCGATCACGTAATCCCGATACCGCCAGGCGTGCGGGAGGTCCGGATCCCCTTCATATCCCGCCGTGTCGGCGTAGCGGGCCAGATCCAGCCAAAATCGGGCCCACCGCTCCCCATGTCGAGGATCGTCCAAAAGCCGGTCGACGAGGTCGAGGTAGGCATCGGGAGAAGGATCTTTGACAAAGGCCTGAACCTCTTCCCGAGTGGGTGGCAAGCCTATCAGATCATAGTAGAGACGTCGAACGAGGTTCTCCGGCCGCGCTTTTCGCGAGAGACTGAGTTTCCGCTCGTGGAGCTGATCAATGACAAAATGATCGATCCCGTTCGCCGCCGTGGCTTCGGAGGGGAGAGCCGGTGGAAGCGGTTGGCTGCGGGGCGTGAAGGGCCAACGGACGGGCTCCGTCGCTGCAGCGACGCCCGTGCAGAATGGCCAGGCAACCAAGAGCCATGAAAGGAGTCGATGCACGGTTTTGGATCGAGGGCGCATTCCCAAAAAGGCAGAAAAGCAAAAAGCCTCAGCCACAAGAGTGTTCGCGTTTCCAAAAAAAAGTAGCAGGTGTCACTGAATCTGTCGATTCTTTCCAGGGTTTCCGGGAATGCAGGGGGGAGCTGATTACCGTAGATAACCCGAAATGAATCATTCAGCAGGAGATAT
>DEAY01000397.1:20744-22623 GCA_002348345.1 Verrucomicrobia bacterium UBA2970 | reverse complement strand
TCACGAACATCGGCTACTGGGCGCCTTGACAAGTGTTTCCGCCGGGTTCTTGATCGCAGCCGCCTGCCTGATCGTGATTCCGGAGGGGTTTGAGCGATATTCGATGGCGTCGGAGGCTGCCAGCACCCATGTGCATGAGGCCGAGCATGGAGAGGACGGACACCATCATCATCATTCATCGTTCATCGAACCTTCCCTGGTGGCGGGCCTCGCGGTTCTTTTGGGTTTTCTCATGATGTTACTGACGGAAAGTTTTGGATTCGGCCATGATATTCATGAGGAACACCATCATCATGCGGGAGGCCATGTTCACCATCCAACCAGCGAGACTCACGGGAAACAACTCGCCGCGGTTGTGGTGATTGGATTGACCGTTCATACCGTGGCCGACGGGATGGCGATTGGGGCTGGGCTCGCAACGGGGTCGCATGCTCTGACCGGATCCCTTGTCGCCACCCTGCTCACCCACAAGGTTCCAGCGGCCTTCAGTCTTACCATGTTCAGCCAACATGCTCACGGAAGCCGGCGTCGGACCTGGTTGGACTTGTTGGTCTTTAGCGTGGCGACTCCGATGGCCATCTTGGTGACCTGGGCCGTTTTGGGGGCCTTGTCAGATCAGATTGTCGGGCTCGTGCTTCTCTTCTCGGCGGGAACCTTCATCTATGTCGCAACCATCGATGTCCTGCCCAATGTGCTGCATTCATCCCGGCGGCGGCTTGCGGCGTTCCAGGTCATTGTGGGCTGTTTGTCGCTGCTGGCGGTGATCCTCATTCTCGATGCTCTAGGATTTTCTCTGCACGATCACGGATGAGATTCGGTATCGGTCCGGGAAGGGGTTAGCCGATGGAGCTGAGGGGAACTCGTTGGGCACAATGCATCACCGCCCGAGGGGCCTTCTTGTCTGCTAGGAATCGATTCCTCTGAAATCCTATGCAGTTCAAGCCTCGGGACGGTTACTACCCTTTGCGCCTCATCCAACGGTTGGCACCTCGGAAAAAGAAGAGGCGCCTGAGTGATCTCAGGCGCCTCAGACTTGGTTGGACGGAATCCTAGTTCAGCGCCGCTTGGCGGCTTTCTTTGCTTTTTTCTTTGGTGCCGCCGGCTTGTCAGCGAGGGCGGCTTGGGCGGCCGCGAGTCGTGCGACTGGAACGCGGTAGGGCGAGCAGCTGACGTAATTCAACCCGACTCGGTGGCAGAAGGCCACGCTATTGGGGTCGCCGCCGTGTTCACCGCAAATGCCCAGCTTAATATTGGGGCGCTGTCTCTGGCCTCGTTCAACGGCGATCTCCATGAGGCGACCGACACCGCTCTGGTCGACACTCGCGAACGGATTGGCGTTCACGATCTCCAATTCTTGGTAGCTTGGGAGGAAGGATCCTGAGTCGTCCCGGCTCATTCCCAGCGTGGTCTGAGTCAAATCGTTCGTCCCGAAGCTGAAGAATTGGGCGTGCTCGGCAATCTCATCCGCAGTCAGCGCTCCGCGAGGTACCTCAATCATGGTGCCCACCAGGTAATCAAACTTTGTCTTCTTGGCCGTCGCGACTTCTTTGGCCACGCGATGAACAATCTCAACCTGGAGCGCGAGTTCTTTAGCGAATCCTACCAACGGAATCATGATTTCTGGGCGGGCTTTGATGCCCTTCTTCTGGACTTCCGCCGCCGCTTCGAAGATGGCTCGCACCTGCATCTCAGCGATTTCCGGATAGACGATGCTGAGGCGGCAACCGCGGTGACCCAACATCGGATTGAACTCGTGGAGGTCGTGAACGCGCTTAGTGATGGTGTCCACGGAAACTTTGAGCTGCTTGGCCAATTGGGTTTGAGCCGCTTGGTCGTGAGGGAGAAACTCGTGCAACGGCGGGTCGAGCAGGCGGATGGT
>DEAY01000397.1:20255-20432 GCA_002348345.1 Verrucomicrobia bacterium UBA2970 | reverse complement strand
CGGGTCGAGCAACCGAACCGTGGCGGGAAGTCCTTTGAGCGCCTTGAAGATGCCGCGGAAGTCGCTTCGCTGGTAGGGAAGCAGTTTCTTAAGGGCCTTTTGACGGTCTTCGATTTTCTCTGCCAAGATCATTTCTCGAACGGCGTCGATCCGATTGCCCTCGAAGAACATGTGTTC
>DEAY01000397.1:15101-19957 GCA_002348345.1 Verrucomicrobia bacterium UBA2970 | reverse complement strand
TTGCCCTCGAAGAACATGTGTTCGGTTCGGCAGAGGCCAATCCCCGTCGCGCCAAAGGCGATGGCGTTGGCGGTTTGTTCAGGGGTGTCGGCGTTGGTTCGTACCTGCATTTGGGTGGCCTGGTCGCACCACTTCATGAGCTTGGCGAAGTTCTGATAGGTTGGGCTCTTTTTCGGGTTGAGCTTCTTCGAGATCAGCACCTGGATGACTTCGGAAGGGGCCGTCTTGACCTGGCCGGCATAGATCTCGCCTGAGGTTCCATCGATGGAGAGATAATCGCCTTCCTTGAATTTGGATTTTCCAGCTCTGACGGTCTTCTTTCCGTAGTCGACCTCCAAACCGGCCGCACCACAAACGCAGACTTTCCCCATCTGACGGGCCACGAGAGCGGCATGGGAGCTCACCCCTCCTCGGGCCGTGAGAATACCCTCCGCAGCGATCATTCCTCGAAGATCTTCGGGAGAGGTTTCAACACGAACCAAGAGGACCCGTTCTCCGCGATCGGCGGCTTCAACCGCACGTTCGGCGTTCAGGTAAATCTGACCCGTGGCGGCGCCGGGGCCGGCGGGAAGCCCGGTCGCGATGACCTTGGCGGATTTGATGGCACTCCGGTCAAAGATCGGTGCGAGGACTTGATCGAGCTGGTCAGCGGGGACGCGAGTCACGGCCGTTTGCCAGTCGATTAGGCGTTCCTTCACCATTTCACAGGCGATTCGGACGGCTGCCACCCCGGTGCGTTTTCCGTTTCGGGTTTGCAACATGAAGACCGTTCCCTCCTCGATGGTGAACTCGAAATCCTGCATATCGGTGAAGTGCGACTCGAGCACTTTTCGAATGCGTTCCAGCTCTTTGTAAGGCTTGGGCATCGCCTTCTTCAACTCAGCGACGGGCTCGGGCGTTCGAACCCCGGCGACCACGTCTTCACCTTGAGCGTTAATGAGGAATTCTCCGTAAAAGATCTTTTCCCCGGTGGCGGGATCGCGAGTAAAAGCCACCCCGGATCCGGAGTTTTCCCCGGTATTCCCGAAGACCATCGCCTGAACATTGACGGCGGTGCCCCACTCGGCCGGGATGCCGTACTTGCGGCGATAGACAATCGCGCGGTCGTTCATCCAGGATCCAAAGACCGCACCCACGGCCCCCTCGAGTTGTTTCCAGGGGTCGTTCGGGAAGGCTTTTCCCGTTCGTTTCTTGACGAGCTTTTTGAAGCGGTTGACCAGTTCCTTGATCGCATCTGCATCCAGGCGAGTGTCCTC
The DNA here is from genome assembly GCA_002348345.1 of Verrucomicrobia bacterium UBA2970. Classification (GTDB taxonomy): domain Bacteria; phylum Verrucomicrobiota; class Verrucomicrobiia; order Limisphaerales; family AAA164-E04; genus UBA2970. The sequence goes on along the minus strand of DEAY01000397.1, from coordinate 18,701 downwards.
GACGTCGCGCTCCTTGGGGAACAGTTCCTTCTTGAGAGTGTCGATGACTTCCTCAAAGGGTTCCTCATCTTCATCGGGGGCCTTTTGCACTCCCATGACGACATCACCGTACATTTGAATGAAGCGCCGATAGCAATCCCAAGCAAAGCGGGGGTTCTGACTGGAGGCGGCCAACGCCTCGACCGTCTGGTCATTGAGGCCTAGGTTGAGGATGGTATCCATCATTCCTGGCATCGAATCGCGGGCTCCCGATCGGACCGCCACGAGAAGCGGTTTCTTCACGTCTCCAAATTTCTTGCCCAGGATGCGTTCCATATTGCGAACGCCGGCCTCCATCTGGGCCTTCAGCTCCTTGGGATACTTTCTCTTGTTAGCGTAGAAGTAGGTGCAAACTTCGGTTGAGATGGTGAACCCGGGGGGAACAGGAAGCCCGATTCGGGTCATTTCGGCGAGATTGGCTCCCTTGCCGCCGAGGAGCTCTTTCATCGTACCGTTCCCGTCGGCTTTGTTCTTTCCAAATGTGTAGACGTATTTCGGTTTCTTTGCGTTGGCCATAATCAGTTTTGACTAAGTCGTTGAGCATCATGAGACGCTCAGTTTTGGTGCCACTGACCAAAATGAGCGGGGACTGTAGCAGAGCGCGAACGCGTGTCAATTATCGAGTTGGATTTGTCAAGCATCATCTCACCTCCCTGGATTTTAAGGTCCCGTTTGTTGGTCAGGGACTCTGGTGGCGCCCTCAATGATGGAATCGTGAGGCCTGGACCGAAGGTGGGAACACGAAACAGGGAGGACTGCCGAGAGTTGGATCGATTCCGAGACTGGGCGAACCGAAGTCTTCCTGGGACGGGTTGAACGAAACGAGCTCATTGGAAGAACTGAAGTCTGGATCCCCAAGGGACACGGCATGAGGGCGGCAAGAATGGCGTCATGATCCTCGCTCGCGCACTCATGATCATTCTTCCGGGTCACCCTGCAGGGAGTCATGATGGCCTCGTCCCGGGGTCCGACCGTTTTCCAGTCAACGGAGTCCTTGGCCTTTCCCGTCTGCCCCCGTACCATCGAGGTCAATCAGGATCTCTCGAGGCTCGGCACCGCGACTTGGTCCGACAATGCCGCGATCTTCGATCTCGTCCATGATGCGAGCGGCACGCGTGTAGCCAATTCTCAGGCGACGTTGCATCAGCGAAACACTGGCTTTTTGTTCGCGGCGAATAATTTCGATGCATTTCTCGATGAGTTCCTCATCCTCATCGGAATCACTGTCACCCGAGACGGGGCTCGGTTGAGAGAGTTGCTCGTGGATCTCCATTTCGTAGGCCGGGGTGCCTTGATTGGCGATGTGATCGACGATTTTTTGAATCTCTTCGTCGGTAATCAGGACGCCCTGGGCGCGGATCAGTTTGGCTGAACCGGGAGGAAGATAGAGCATGTCCCCCTTTCCGAGGAGTTTGTCCGCTCCCATGCTGTCCAAAATCGTTCGTGAATCGATTTTGGAGGCGACTTGAAAGGCGATTCGAGCGGGAATGTTGGCTTTGATGACCCCAGTGATGACGTCGACGCTGGGCCGTTGCGTGGCCACGATACAGTGGATTCCCGCGGCGCGAGCCATTTGGGTGATTCGGGCGATGGCCATTTCGACGTCGGAGGGTGCCACCAACATGAGGTCGGCAAGCTCATCGATCACCACCACGATGTAGCTCAGTTTTTCCGGGATCTCGAACGCGTCATCTCGCGGGACGGTGATTTCCTCATCGATTTCAACCGCGAATCCCTCGCCTTCGTCATCCGCTGACGGATCGAGATTAAACTCGGTTTGTTGCTTTGAAGGGGGCGGATCTTTGGGGCGATCGTTGAACGATTTGATGTTTCGGACACCGACTTTGGCGAAAATCTGGTATCGCTTCTCCATTTCGTTCACAACCCAACGCAGGGCCAAGACCACCTTTTTGGGGTCGGTCACCACTGGAACGACCAGGTGGGGAAGGTTGTTGTATTGCTGAAGCTCGACCACCTTGGGGTCGATCATCACAAATCGAAGATCCTCGGGCGAGTAGCGGTAGAGGAGGGAGGCGATAATGGCATTAATGCAAACCGACTTGCCCGATCCCGTACTGCCAGCGATGAGAAGGTGGGGCATGTCAGCGAGGTCGACGACCATGGGCTTGCCATAGACATCCTTTCCCAACACGAGCGGGAGCCGCGCCTTGGTCTGCTCCCACTCTTCCGATTCGAGGAGGTCCCGAATGATGACTTTGGTTTTGATCTTATTGGGAATCTCAACTCCGACCGTTCCCTTTCCGGGGACGGGGGCCAGGATATTGATCCGTTCTGCTTTCAGGGCTGCCGCGATGTTGTTGCTCAGGTTGGCGATTCGTTCGAGCTTGATTCCGGGTGCGGGGAGCAGTTCGTAGCGGGTGATGGTCGGCCCCTTGGTGATATCTCCGAGCGACACTTCAATCCCGAATTGGGAGAGGGTATTCTGCATCAACTTGGCATTGGCCATCAGGGATTCCCGAGAATCGGTGCTCACGATATTGGGGTCAGGGTTTTCCAGCACGGTGATGGTCGGAAGCACATAGTCACCAATGACTGGAGGGATGGCGACTGCCATGCCCTTCTTTTTCTTCGATTTAGACTTTTTTGATGGTGGCTGCGGAAGCGTGATTTTTGGGCCCTCGGGGGTTGAGGAATCGGGATCGCGACCGAGGATGTCTGCGGTGGTGGCCGGAGAGGGTTCCTCTGGGAGCGGAGGGTCACCAGCGCTCGAATCGAGCGGTTCGATTGGGATTTCTTCGGCGGGTGCCTCGCCATCGTTGGGGCTGAGCTCCTCGGCCTCTGGCTCGGATGGTTTCTTTCGCTCCGGAGAGGAGGTGACACTGAGGTCGCGGACCGTGGGTTCGGGTTCCGGTTCCGCCTCCTCCTCATTTTTCGGCCCCGAAGCGTTCTCGCTTTCCTTCTGAACGCCGATTTGTTTGCGGAGGGTTTTCTCCTTTTTCGCGAGACGCCGTTCCTCGCGGCGGAGGTGCCGTTCCTGGATGGTGGCATCGGCATCGATTCTGTCTCGTCGGTCCTGGATGCGTTCCCACAACTCGCGGATGAAGGCTCCGACGTCGAAATTCGTGAACGCGACCAGACTCACGGCATAGATGGTGAGGTAGAGGACGAGCGCGCCGGTCCGATTGAAAAAGTTGACGAAAAACACGTCATTTAAGAAATGTCCGATGTAGCCCCCGGCTCCTTTGGAGGAGATGGCGGATTGGAGCCAAATCAGTCTTTCCGAGTAAAGGTCGAGTACGCCCATGCAGGACAACACCACGCCCAATGCAGCGAACCGGGTGCGGTAGCTGGAAGAAAGATAGCCGAGGAGTGGGATATAATGGGCCAGTCCGAACCCGAGAGTGATGACAGGAAGGACGAAGGCGGCCCCGCCAAATACAAAAAATCCGAAATAGGCGGCGTAAGCGCCGAACAAGCCCATGAGGTTTTGGGTTTCCTCATTGGGAGGCTGTCGGATGAACGCCAAATCACCGGCGTCATAAGAAATGAGAGCTCCAAACAGGAGCGCCGCAAAGCTGATATAGAGTATCCCAAGGATAT
>DEAY01000397.1:7258-14695 GCA_002348345.1 Verrucomicrobia bacterium UBA2970 | reverse complement strand
GAATGTAGCGCAGGTTAGAGGGAAAGGAAATGGCCGAATCATGAAACCCTTCCCTTTCGGGGGGATGGGGACCGAACCACCCGCTGGATGAATGAATTCCGACCGTGACAGGAGCGTCTCATCATGTCATTGAGTAGTGCTGACATGACATCGCTTCGACTGTTCCAAATCGTCTGGATCCTGGCCGGAATGCCGGCGCTGCTTTCCGCCGGAGCCATGGTGACCCTCGAGACCAATCTTGGAGCGATGCGATTTGAACTTTGGCCAGAGGTCGCTCCAAAGACCGTCGCCAATTTCGTCAAATTGGCCGAGTCGGGCTTTTATGATGGCACGGCGTTTCATCGCGTCATCAGGGGGCGGGTGGTCTACGGTGGTGACCCGCTCTCCAAGGATTCGGATCAAGCCTCAAACTGGGGAAACGGCGGACCCGGTTATTCCATCCAAGCAGAATTGAATGAAAGGAAACACGAGTTTGGCGTTCTCTCGATGGACCACAATGGCAATCCGAATTCAGCAGGAAGTCGTTTTTTGATTTGCCTGGCTCCGAGTCCAAATCTCAACCGGCGTTACACTGCCTTTGGAAAGTTGGTCTCGGGCAGCGAGGTGTTGAGAAAGATTGGGAAGGTTCCGGTCAAGGCGATCGCCTCGGGGGAGCGGAGCCGCCCGACTCGGCGGGTGGCGGTTGAATCGATCCGGTCGGTTGAGTCCCGGCCTTGATCTCGGTCTCAATTCGGGCCTGCGAGTGAACGATTCGGTCCGCTGGAATGGAGCGGGAAAGGGGATGGGTCTAGGGCTTGCTACCTGAGATCCCATTTCGTAAGGTCCGCTGCATGAGCGAGACACAGGAAATTGCTGTCATCCATACGGCCCACGGCGAACTGAGTATTCGATTTTGGGAGGACGTTGCTCCCAAGACGGTCGAGAATTTCAAGACCCTGGCAAGGAAGAAGTTTTACGACGGGACGGCGTTCCACCGGATTGTGAAAGGCTTCATGATTCAGGGGGGCGACCCTCTGAGCAAGACGGATGATCCGATGGTCGGGACCGGCGGACCCGGATACCAGATCAAGGCGGAATTTAGTGACCGTCCCCATGTGCGCGGCGTGATCTCGATGGCCCGTTCTCAAGACCCGGACTCGGCGGGGAGCCAGTTCTTCGTTTGCTTGGCGGAAGCCCGGTTCCTGGACCGGCAATATACGGCTTTTGGAGAATTGATCGGGGGTGATGACGTGCTTGAAAAACTGGGGGAGACTCCGACCGAAACGAGTGCCGGGGGTGAGAAGAGTAAACCGGTCGAGCGGGTGGGGGTGGAACGCGTTGAAATTGTTGAGTCGGCCGTGGCCTAAGTCGCTGCGTTCATCCATGATAACGGAATCGCTGAGATGGCCATGGCCGAGGGAGTGACCCTCAGGAGTTCGGAAGGCGATGTGGATCCCCGCCAATTGGCCTTGGCGCTGGAGCAGCTCGGGTGCCCCGCCGCTCAATCCGAGACGATGGCCAATCAGCTTGTCCGCCGGGCGGATCAACTGGCTACCATGACGGGAAGACCCAAGGCGGCAGCCCTGCGACACCTCCTCGAACTGATGAAGCAGGGATGGGCCGCCCAAGCGAAGTGATGATGAGATGTCGCATTCGACAACCGAGCTCCCCGTCGGAGGGGGATTCCCAAGTCGGAGTTTACTCCCGACCATGACCGACCCGTCTCAGGAAGACATTCGCCCTTGGCCGAGGCAATCCAGCCAAGTGGTGGGGCACTACCCGATTTTTTCTATTCGAGCCGACCAAAAAACGTCGCCCCGGACGGGTAAGGACCATTTATTCTACGTCATAGAGTGTCGTGACTGGGTCAATGTCATCGCCCTGACCCCCGAAAACCGGCTGGTGATGGTGCAACAACTGCGGCACGGCAGTGATACGATCGAATTAGAGATTCCCGGTGGGGTGATGGATCCCGAGGATGCCTCTCCGATTGCGACGGCGGTTCGCGAGTTGCGGGAAGAAACGGGTTATGAGGGGCATCGGGCCCGCGTCATTGGAGACGTGTTCCCGAATCCGGCGATCATGAGTAATCGATGCCGAACCGTTCTGATTGAAGATTGTGTGCTCAAACATCCTCGAGAACTGGATGCCGGGGAGGATTTGGTGACTGAAGTGATCGATCTCGATGAAATCCCCGCGGCCGTTTCCTCGGGGAGCATTGGTCATGCCCTGGTCATCGCTGCTCTCTTCTATTTCGATCTTGACCGTAAACGGGAACGATTCCCTCGGCCGTGAAGCGACTTGAGGGACCGGATGGGGCAGGACGGAATTCGGGGAAACCGAAGCCCTACAATGCAAAGAGCTTTACCTCAATGGCGTAGAATCCCTGTTCCCCAACCTCGGGGACATAGACCGATCGGATTGAATCGTCTCCTTTGAGTTCCGTGTGAGTCGGAGGCTGCCCTGCCTCCAAGGCGAACGTACTCGGCATCCAGGACGCGTTCATCGACTCTTTTCGGATCACTTGGTAGGTGACGCCCCGACGGGCGGGGAACTCCAGTCTGAGGGGGCATGGCGACATCGTCTTTTCAAAGCAACCATTCATGTTGAAACCGAGCCGCGGCACTTTGATCTCGAGAATCTCCTCGTTGACGATCTCTGAATCATACCTTTCAAGTTCGGACGACGCGGGGCCTCCTATTCGGGAGCCATCGAGATTGAAACGAGAACCGTGGCAGGGACAGATATGGGCTTTGGCACGGGGGCTGAAGGGGCGGACGGCGCAGGAGGCGTGCGTGCATTCGGCACTGAGGCACACCAGTTCTTGGTCGTCCAGACGATTGATCAGAATGGGAAAGAACGTGCCGTTGGGAAGATGGTTGGATCGGAGAGGATTGACCCCGATCCGAATGGAACCGGTGGGTTGCGCGAGACTAGGATAGTCTTCCAACCTGATGCGCAGGGTGCCGACGGAACTGGTGAGTTCGACGCCGATGTCTGCATGGACGGTCTCTTTGAAAATGGTGGAGCCCAGTCCGGAGAGGACGCTTCCATAGACCAGGGTGCGAAGAAAGCGTCTGCGCGGTTCGGGTGGATGGTCGTGTTTAATCATAGCAAGGAATTGAATTTGATGAGATCCAGTGAACTCGGTTTGATCACCGTCAGGCCGATCATCGTCAGGAACAGAAAGCAGACATCATGCCGAAATCTTAAAGGTCTTGACGAGCAAAGGAATTGTTCGCTTACTCCCGAACACGGTTTGGAATCTCTCTCAAATATGGTGTCGCTTCACCTGTTGAAGGGCGTCAGCATGAGTCTCTTGCTGGGCGTCATTGGGTTGGCGTGTTTCGTCGTCGACCTCGAAGGAGGCTTGCAACGGGCCATTGCGCTGGCCGGGAGCGCATCCTTGCTGCTGGCTCCAATGGTGTTGATGAGGTACCTTCGCAAGATCCTCGAGTTGTAAGCATGACGCCAATCGGCGTTGGCGCTGGGAGGGAAACCCCGGACCGCGTTGATCCCGTGGCTACTCTTCTGAACGGCTCAATTTCGCGAGGACGGATATATCCTCCAAAGTGGTTGTATCTCCCTGAATGGCCTTGCCGGCTGCGATTTGCTTCAGAAGGCGCCGCATGATTTTTCCTGACCGGGTTTTGGGGAGCGCATCGGTAAATCGAATCTGATCAGGCTTCGCCACCGGACCGATCTCCTTGCCCACATGATTTCGGAGGATCTGTTGAAGATCGCCTGAGGCTTTGGCCGAGCCCTTGACCGTCACAAAGGCGACCAATGCCTGGCCTTTGATTTCGTCGGGGCGCCCCACAACGGCGGCTTCCGCTACCGCCTTGTGGCTGACCAGAGCACTTTCGACCTCGGCGGTCCCAATGCGATGCCCGGAAACGTTGAGCACATCGTCGATCCGGCCCACGATCCAGAAGTATCCATCGCTGTCTTGCCGGCAGCCGTCTCCCGTGAAGTAGCACCCTTTGACTTCACTCCAGTAGGTTTCGACAAATCGCTTCGGATCCCCCCAAATGCCACGAAGCATGCTCGGCCACGGTTGGCGGACAATCAGTTTGCCACCGGTGTTTTTCGGGACGGCTCGACCTTGATCATCGACCACTTCGGGCGTGATGCCGAAAAATGGAAGCGTTGCAGTTCCTGGCTTGGTGGGCGTGGCTCCTGGGAGAGGTGTGATCATGATGCCGCCGGTTTCCGTCTGCCACCAAGTATCGACGATCGGGCATCGCCCTTTGCCGATGACTCGATGATACCACATCCAGGCTTCTGGATTGATCGGTTCTCCGACCGTTCCCAGGAGGCGCAGGGAATCCAATCGGTATTGTTTTGGCCAAGACTCCCCCCATTTCATGAAGGCACGAATCGCGGTGGGGGCCGTGTACATGATCGTCACCTGATACTTGTCCACGATCTGCCAAAACCGATCGGGCCCGGGCCAGTTGGGTGCGCCTTCGTACATCAGGGTCGTTGCGCCATTGGCCAGCGGACCGTAGACGACGTAACTGTGTCCGGTGATCCAGCCGACATCGGCGGTGCACCAGTAGACGTCGTCATCCTTCAAATCGAATACATATTTGGAGCTCAGCTTGGTGCCGAGAAGATAGCCTGCCGTCGTGTGGAGGATCCCCTTTGGCTTGCCCGTCGAGCCACTGGTGTAGAGAATGAAAAGGGGGTGTTCGCTGTCCAGCTTTGCCGGGGGACATTGATCGGAGACCTGGCTGATTTCGTCGTGCCACCAAACGTCGCGGCCACGCTTCATCTTGACCTTGTTTTCGCTGCGGCGCAGAACTATTACGCGCTGGATACTTTGGGTGATCGATTTGCGTCCGACTTTTATCTTGAGAGCGTTGTCGACGTTTTCTTTGAGGGGGACCACCCCTCCGCGCCGGAAGCCCCCGTCCGAGGTGATGACCATTTTGGCGGCGCAGTCTTGAATGCGGTCGGCGACCGACTGGGCGCTGAACCCGCCAAAGACCACGGAGTGAACGGCTCCAATTCGGGTGCAGGCCAGCATGGCGATGGCGGCTTCGGGAACCATCGGAAGGTAGATGAGAACCCGGTCTCCTTTCTTGATTCCGTTTTTCTTCAGGACGTTGGCAAAGAGGCAAACCTCCCGATGGAGCTGGCGGTAGGTCAGGGTACGTTCTTCACCTGGCTTTCCCGGTGCGGCGGGTTCTCCTTCCCAGATGATGGCGGCTTTGTTGGCTCGATCTGTCTCCAGATGGCAATCCAGACAGTTGGCGCTGACGTTGGTTTGGCCTCCGACAAACCATTTGGCGTTCGGGGCTTTCCATTGGAGGACCTTTTTCCAAGGCTTGTAAAAAACGATTTCCTTCTCCGCTTGACGAGCCCAGAAGCGTTGGGGGTCTTTGATGGATTCGCGATAGAGGCGCCGGTATTGAGAGAGGGATTTAATGTGGGCGTCTTTAGAGAATTCCGCCGAGGGGGCGAACGTGCGGTCTTCCTTGAGAACAGATTCGATGGTTTTCGGTGGTGCCGGCTTTTTAGTACTCATGGTAAGGGTCTCAGGGCGATGATAATCGGGTGGCGATGACGGTCAATCTTCAACCCGGATCCGGGCTCAGGTTCTGCTGTGAGGCGTAACGCCGTGGAGGGTTCGAACCGCGGTTCAAAGCGAAGTTTCCGCTTTGAACTTAAGAGGCTTCAACCTATAAAGCCGGCTCGTGTGTCTACCGGCTCCAGGAATCTCAGCGACGACCCGCTATTGCGCGGTCTTCGGCCATCCCATTCGTCATTCCGGATCGCCTGCCATGCAGAATGCCGGAATGCTTGCCTTGGGCTTGGACTGGAGGTACCTGGCGTTCAATGTGCACCCCGACGATTTAGAAGAGGCCATTCAAGGAGCGCAGCAGATGCGTTTCGTCGGCCTCAACTTGACGGTGCCTCACAAGCGGTTGGCGCTTGATTTGGTTGATTCCTTGGATGCCTCGGCAGAGGAGTGGGGGGCGGTGAATACCATTCGCTTCGAAGGCCTGGATTCCCAAGGGGCCTGGGTTCCGATGGGCCACCCGGATGCCGATGCTTTTCGCGAACTTCGATCGGTGGGCTTCAACACCGACGCCGATGCGATCCTCCGCGCCTGCCAGGAGGAGTTGAAGACTGTTTTTTCACAGCTTGAAGTTTTGTTGGTGGGCGTCGGCGGAGCAGGGCGGGTGGCCGCCCTGAAGCTCGCCTCGGCGGGGGTCAAGCGACTCCACTTGATGAACCGGACGATTTCAAGGGCGGAAGGTGTCCAAGCCGAAATCAAAGCGCGGTATCCGAGTTGCCGGGTCGAAGTGGGTTATCCACAGGTCGAGGTTGATCTGCTGGTCAACGGGACTTCGGTTGGATTGAACCCATCGGATCCCCTGCCTCTCGATCTTGATAAAGTCCGGTTTTCAAGGGATGCGTCGGTATATGATATGATCTACCAACCTGCCGAGACCCGGCTTCTGGCGCAGGCCCGCGCGGCGGGATGTCGTGTGGCGAACGGATTGGGGATGTTGCTTTACCAGGGGGCAAGGGCTCTGGAGATTTGGACCGAAGGGGAGGTGCCGGTGGGGGCCATGAGAGAGGCGTTGGAGTCCCACATCTATGGTAGGACCGAGGGGAAGCGCAAGGGGAGCTCATGAACAATCTACTCGATCCCGACATCTGGGCCCAAGTGCCATTTTACTTCTGGGCGGTTGTCTTCTTTATCTTCGGCTCGATGGTCGGAAGTTTTCTCAACGTGTGCATCTATCGGATGCCCAGAGAAATCAGTGTGGTGACGCCTCCCTCGCATTGCCCTCATTGTGACTACCGGATTCCATGGTATCATAATCTGCCCTTGGTGACGTGGTTGGTGTTACGAGGTCGGTGCGCCAATTGTCAGGCGAGAATCTCTCCGAGGTATCCGTTGGTGGAACTGAGCGTGGGCCTTCTCTTTCTACTTTGTTGGCTTCTCTTTGGCGAGGTTGATCCAGCGTTGGCCTTGATCTATGGCACCGTGTTGGCAGGATTTGTTGCCGCGACATTCATCGATATCGAGCATTTCATCATCCCTGATGAAATCACGCTCGGAGGGATCGGTCTTGGCTTTCTTTGTTCCCTAGCGGTGCCCTCGCTTCACGAAACGGTCTCCCGGTCCGAGGCCATGCGGCTAAGCTTCGTGGGGATGATCATCGGCGCCGGGGTGGTGTATGCCATTGTCAGGATGGGAAAACTCCTGTTTGGTCGGCAGCGTTTTGATCTTGGTCAGAACTCGGTCATCATTTTTGGGGAGGAAGGGATCACTCTGCCAGGCCAGTCGATTGCCTATGATGAGATCTTTTATCGGAAGAGCGATGTGATCACCGTGCAGGCCAGGAAGGCGGAACTGGTGGATCGTTGCTTTCCCAATGCCGAGGTCCGGTTGTCCCAGACCACCCTGAAGATCGGCTCGGCCGAATTTGACCCGGG
>DEAY01000397.1:0-6942 GCA_002348345.1 Verrucomicrobia bacterium UBA2970 | reverse complement strand
GGCTCGGCCGAATTTGACCCGGAGACCGTTCCCTACCTGGAGGTGGTGGCCGACGAGATCGTCATTCCCCGCGAGGCGATGGGCTTTGGAGACGTCAAGTTCATGGGGGCGATCGGAGCGTTTCTGGGGTGGCAAGCGACCTTATTCTCACTGATGCTGAGTTCCATCCTCGGGGCGCTGGTTGGTGTCGGATTGATCGCCATCGGAAAACGAGAGTGGTCCAGTCGCCTTCCCTATGGTCCATACATTGCGCTGGCTGCCTCGATTTGGATGGTGCTGCCCGAGTCGTGGCATCTGGGTTGGGTCCGTAACTTGGATACCTTGGTGGGACTCGTCGTGCCTCGTTCAGCGGACAATCCCGGAGCCGAGTTCTAGAAGGCAGAGGGATTGGAGGGACGGTTCCAATATGACGAGCTTCCGCCGGCCATTCGAGGGGCATTTTCCTAGGGGCGACAGGGTCGGCCTATCCGGAATGGCTGGGTTTGTTTGGTGGAACCGGTCGGCCATTATGAAACCGGCTAGTGGCCGCCACATTGCGCGAGGTGACGCATGGCGTGATCGATGAGGACAAGGGCGGTCATGGCTTCCACCATGGGAACGGCTCGAGGGAGGACGCAGGGGTCGTGTCGGCCGCGGCCTTTCAACGTCGTGTTCTTGAAATCGGCATCGACTGTTTTCTGAGGGTGCATGATGGTTGCGGTGGGCTTGAAGGCGACCCGGAAGTAGAGGGCTTCACCGTTACTGATGCCCCCCTGCACGCCGCCGGACCGATTGCTGGTGGTTCGGACCTTTCCTCGTCGCGATCGAATAGGGTCGTTGTGCTCCTGGCCGGTCAGGTGGATCCCATTGAATCCCGAACCGATGTCGAACCCTTTGCTAGCGGGAAGGCTGATCATGGCCTTTGCCAAATCCGCTTCGAGACGGTCGAAGACGGGCGAGCCCCAGCCTGCCGGAACGCCTCGGGCGACGCAACCGACCACCCCGCCGACGCTGTCGCCCGCTTTCCGGGTGTTGTCGATGAGCTCTATCATCTGGTTGGCGATGTCCGGGTCGGGACAACGCACGATGTTTCGTTCGACATGCTTTTGGGTCACCTTCTCAACGTTCACCGAGGCCACGAGGTCTTTCACCTGGAGGACGTAAGCGACAATCTCGACCTGGAATTGTTCTCGGAGGATCTTCTTTGCAATGGCCCCGGCCGCGACACGGCCAATGGTTTCGCGCGCGCTGCTGCGTCCGCCCCCTTTCCAGTTTCGAATGCCGTACTTTGCAATGTAGGTATAGTCCGCGTGCGAGGGGCGGAACTTGGTGGCCATTTCGGAGTAGGCTTCCGGGCGAGCGTCTTGATTTTGAACCCACATCAGGATGGGCGACCCGAGGGTTTTGCCTTCGAAGGTTCCTGAGAGAATCTGAACCTGATCCTTCTCGTTTCTCGGGGTGACGATTCTTGACTGCCCCGGGCGTCGGCGATTGAGTTCGGGTTGGATGTCCGATTCATCCAGAGCAATATTTGGTGGACAGCCATCGACGACGACGCCGACGCCTCCCCCATGAGATTCGCCCCACGTGGTGATTCGAAAGAGTTGCCCAAAGGTGTTACCCATCGCCCAAGGTTGCGGGAAAAGCAAAAAGAGGTCAAACGGTTGTCGCCCGGCTGCTACGGTCTTCCGGGCTCACCCTCTCCGCCACCAAGCAATGAGAGACCCAGGCGGGTGATTGCGGAAGCAGGCCGGCCATAATCAAGATTTAAAATTAGAATGATTCTAATTATTGACAAGTCGAGAGCAGGCGATAGGCTGGAGTGATGAGTGAACACAGCAAGGTTCCTTCAGTGGAGGCGAGCGAGTTGGCAAAGAAGCTCTCAGAAAGTGGGCTTCGGCTGACGTCTCAGCGGGAACATGTGTTTCACGTGCTACGTGCCCAAACGGATCATCCCACCGCAGACGAAGTCTATCTGCGGACGAAGGCGGAGATGCCTGAGATCTCCATGGCGACGGTTTACAACACGCTGGATGCCCTCGTGAGATGCGGTCTGGTCAAGCAAGTCAATGTCGATCGGGCCGCCACCCGCTTCTGTTGCAATATGGAGGACCATTGCCATTTTTACTGTGAGGAGTGCGGTTGGGTCCATGACATAGAGCTTTCGGGAGGGATTCGCGATTTTCCGATCCGGATGCCCCGGGATCTGAGCGCTCGCCAATTGGATATTTCGATCCGAGGGGCCTGTCGGAATCCGGGAGACTGCAACCGGAAGTCTGCAGGGTCATCCTAGGGAAGGGCGAAGTGGAGCGATGGGATTGAGAGATGAGTGAGGCGACAGAGACAATTGAGGGCTTTGTAAAGAGCGATTACAAATACGGTTTCGTGACCGACATTGAAACGGACTCGGCTCCGCCGGGACTGAGTGAGGACATCATCCGGTTCATTTCGGAAAAGAAGGAGGAGCCGGAGTTCCTGCTTCAGTGGCGCTTGAAGGCCTACGAGTATTGGAAAAAGATGGAATGCCCCGGTTGGCCGATGGTGCAATACCCCCCCGTCGATTTCCAGGAGATCATCTATTACGCGGCCCCGAAAGACCCCAGCGAAGGCCCCAAGAGCCTTGATGAGGTCGATCCGAAACTGTTGGAGACCTACGACAAGCTCGGGGTGCCGCTTCATGAGCGTGCCCGGTTGGCGGGGGTGGCCGTCGATGCCGTCTTTGACAGTGTTTCCGTGGGAACGACCTATCAGGAGACCCTTGCCGAACACGGGGTCATCTTCTGCTCGTTTTCGGAAGCGGTGCAGTCGCATCCCGATCTCATCCAGCAATACCTGGGAACGGTGGTGCCCTATACCGATAACTTCTATGCGGCCCTGAATTCGGCCGTCTTTAGTGATGGCTCGTTCGTCTACATTCCAAAGGGGGTCCGCTGTCCGATGGAGTTGTCGACCTATTTTCGAATCAATGCCGCAAAATCCGGGCAGTTTGAACGGACCCTGATTGTGGCGGAGGACAGCGCCTATGTCAGCTATCTGGAGGGATGCACGGCACCGATGCGAGATGAGAACCAGCTCCACGCTGCTGTCGTTGAGTTGGTGGCCTTGGATCAGGCGGAAATCAAGTACTCGACGGTCCAGAACTGGTATCCAGGTGATGAAGAGGGTCGAGGCGGGATTTATAACTTCGTCACCAAACGGGGGCTGTGTCGCGGTCGGCGCTCTAAGATCTCCTGGACCCAGGTTGAAACCGGTTCGGCGATCACCTGGAAGTATCCCAGTTGTGTCTTGCAGGGCGATGAGTCGGTCGGTGAATTCTATTCAGTGGCCCTCACCAACAATCGGCAGCAGGCTGATACGGGGACGAAGATGATTCATTCCGGAAAAAACACCCGGAGCACGATTATTTCCAAAGGGATCTCCGCTGGACGGGGACAGAACAGCTACCGAGGCTTGGTACAAATCCGGAAGAATGCGGCCAATGCACGAAATTTCTCGCAGTGCGACTCCCTCCTGATTGGAGATCAGTGCGGGGCCCACACGTTTCCCTATGTCGAGGTCAAGAACACCTCGTCGAAGGTCGAGCATGAGGCGACGACGTCGAAGATCGGCGAGGACCAGATCTTTTATTGCAACCAGCGAGGGATCGAGACTCAAGATGCGGTGAACATGATCGTGAATGGGTTTTGTAAGGAAGTGTTTCGAGAACTCCCGATGGAGTTCGCCATGGAAGCGCAAAAGCTTCTGGATGTGAGTTTGGAAGGGAGCGTCGGATAGCCGAAGCGCCGCAGGACGGTTTGATTTGTTTGAAAGAGACCATGTTTAAGATTGAGAACTTACACGCCGGGGTCGAAGGCAGGGAGATCCTCAAGGGCGTCAACCTTGAAATCAATGCAGGAGAGGTCCACGCCATCATGGGGCCAAACGGAAGCGGGAAAAGCACCTTGGGCCATATCATTGCCGGACGAGAGGGTTATGATGTCAGCCAAGGGGCGATGGAGTTCAAGGGGAAGGATCTCCTCGACCTTGGGCCCGAAGAGCGGGCACACCTAGGCATTTTCCTGGCCTTCCAGTACCCGGTTGAGATTCCGGGGGTCAATACGACCTATTTTTTGAAGTCGGCCGTGAACGAGGTGCGAAAGGCCCGCGGTCTGCCCGAACTCGACGCCGTCGAGTTTCTCAAATACATCAAGGAGAAGGCGGCGCTCTTGCAGTTGCCCGGTGATTTCCTGAAGCGGGCGCTGAATGTCGGCTTTTCTGGTGGCGAGAAGAAGCGAAATGAAATCTTTCAAATGGCCGTGCTCGAGCCTTGCTTTGCGGTGCTTGATGAAACCGACTCGGGGTTGGATATTGACGCCTTGAAGGTCGTTTCCAACGGGGTGAACCAAGTGAAGAGTCCGGATCGAGCGCAGTTGGTGATTACCCATTACCAGCGGCTTCTGGACTACATCGTACCCGACTTTGTTCATGTGCTTTATGATGGCCGGATCATTCGGTCGGGAGGCAAGGAGTTGGCGTTGGAGCTTGAGGAGCGCGGTTACGATTGGGTCATCGAGTCGGCTTCGGTTGAGGCGTGAGGAAGAATATGGCGGATAGAGTGACAGCGATGCCGGAAATTGATTTGGATCCGCGGCGGGAGATCTTCGATCAGCTCGATCAGCAAAAGCTGGGCCCCCTTTGGTTGATTCCAATTCGAAAGGCCGCGGTGGCCCGCTTCGCGGACGCGGGATTCCCCACGCGGAGGGACGAGGACTGGAGGTTCACGGACGTCAGCCCCATTCGAGACCTTACCTTCAAGCCGGTCTATGAAGCGAGTGGGAGGGAGTTGTCCGGGTCGATCCGGGAGCGGTCGCTGCTGGGGGGGGTCAGGACCCATCGAATGGTGTTTGTCGATGGCATCTACGCGTCCGAACTCTCGGATGCTCCTCTGATCGAGGATGGGGTCACGGTGATCGATCTGAAGACGGGATTTGAATCCGACGCCTTGCATCTCCAGGAGCACATGACCCGCTACTCCCAATCAGACCAGAATGCCTTTACGGCTCTCAACACCGCCTACTTTGCCGACGGGGCAGTGGTCAAAGTGGAACGAGGGGTGTCCTGCCGGACGGTGCTTCATCTGGTCTTCGTGACCTCGGGGGGAGAGAATGGGGTGACCGTTCATCCGAGGAATCTGGTCACGGTTGGAGACGGGGCATCGGTCACGCTGGTCGAGGAATACATTGATGCTGGAGGGAAGGCCCCTTGCTTCACCAATTCAGTCATTGAATTCGTGGTGGAGGAAGGCGCGGCCGTCGAACACATCAAGGTCCAAGATGAGTCGACCCGGGATTTCCATGTTTCCGGTTTGTATGCCCAATTGAAGCGTTCGTCGAGATTCCGGAGCCATTCGCTGGCCTTGGGGGCGAAATTGTCGCGTCACAATATCCGGACAAGACTCGATGGGGAGGGTTCCCAATGCGTGCTCAACGGTCTTTATTTGACCCGAGGGGAACAGCTGGCAGATCACCACATGGTCGTCGATCACGCGAAGCCCCACTGTGAGAGCCACGAATACTTCAATGGAATTCTTGATGACCAGTCCCGGGGTATTTTCCATGGGCGGATTTTGGTTCGGCAAGAAGCCCAGAAAACGGATGCCAAGCAGACGAACAAGAATCTGCTCCTTTCCGATGAGGCTACGGTCAACACCAAGCCTCAGCTTGAGATCTATGCCGATGATGTCAAATGCACCCATGGAGCGACGATCGGCCAGATGGATGAGGAAGCCATTTTTTATCTTCGGGCCCGCGGAGTCCCTCAGGGGGTGGCGCGCCGGATGTTGATGCACGCCTTTGCCGGTGAGATCATCGACCGGATTGAATGCGACCCAGTGAGGGAACAACTCGATCGCGTCGTGTGGGATCGGCTGGAAGATGAGGGAGTCTGAATGAAATGAATGCCAACGAACCGATTGTCCTGTCTCGTGACGTGTCGGCAACCATTGTGCCTGCCGGCGATGCCGTCACGCTGAATGCCGGGGAACAAGCCCAGATCACTCAAGAACTCGGAGGAACATACACCGTGATTGTCAACGGGAATATGTTCCGGATTGAGCATCAGGATGGTGATGCCCTGGGACGCGAAGTGAGTGACGCCACGATTCGATCGGCCTCTGGGTCCCCGATGTCTGAGGATGAACTTGAGACCGAAATCTGGAACCAGTTGAAGACCTGCTATGACCCGGAGATTCCTGTCAATATCGTGGATCTTGGTTTGATTTATGATTGTGCCCTTCACCCGATTGAATCATCCGAAGGGAAACGGGTGGATGTGAAGATGACCCTCACCGCGCCGGGATGCGGGATGGGGCCGATGATCCAAGCCGATGTTCAAAACAAGTTGATGTGCATCGAAGACGTTGACGAGGCGAACGTGGAGCTGGTTTGGGAACCCCAGTGGAACCAAGGAATGATGACCGAGGCCGCCCAGCTGCAGCTTGGAATCCTCTAATTGAGCTCCGTGACGGCAACTGTGGAACAACCGAGATCGGCCGCCATCGACTGGGATGCCATTCGAAGCGATTTTCCGGTCTTGGATCAGGAGATCAATGGTCATCCGTTGGTCTATTTCGACAGTGCGGCCTCCAGCCAACGGCCCCGACAGGTGATTGAGGCGATCCAGCGCTACTACCAGGAGGATCATGCCAACGTCCATCGAGGCATCCACGAACTGAGCAATCGTGCGACGGTGGCCTATGAAGGGGCTCGTGTGCGGGCCGCTGAATTCTTCAATTCGCACTCCAGCGACGAAATTGTGTTTACCCGGGGTACGACCGAAAGCATCAATTTGATCGCCTCGGCTTGGGCCGGAACCAAGCTTCGCGAGGGAGATCAGGTGCTGATCACGGAAATGGAGCACCACAGCAACCTGGTACCGTGGCAGCTTTTGTCCGAGCGGATGGGGATCGAGTTGGTGTTCTGGCCC
>DEAY01000039.1:716-3651 GCA_002348345.1 Verrucomicrobia bacterium UBA2970 | reverse complement strand
CGATCCGCTTGTTGACCGGGGGCAGGGTCACTTCCGATGCCAAGGCCAGCTTGCAGGCTTGGATTTGATCCTTGATTCGCTCTGCCACCGGGTGGTCCGGCCGGAATTCCAGCATCCGTTCGAAGTGATGGATCGCCTGGGCATAATTCTCGAATTGCTCGTAGTTCAGCAGCCCCAACTCCAAATGGGCCGCCGCCGACTGAGGGATCACCAGCAACGATTTCTCAAAGGCCGCTTTAGCAGCCTCAAAATCGTGGCTGTAAAGGCGGTTCTTCCCGGCCAAATAGTGGGCTTCCTTCTCCTCATCCACCGAGGAGGTCGAAAAACGCCCGCAACCTCCCCCCGAGATAAACAACACCGCCAGGAGCAAAATCGTTGTGATCTGGGTGCACCGCTTCATGGGCTGAAACATAAGCGAATCTCCACCAAAGCGCAATGAACCACTTCGCTGGACGGCCCCCCGTGGCATCGCCGGGGACCGACGTTTATTCCCCGTCCTCCTGATGCCGGAGAAATCGCTCCAGGATTTCGAAATAAATCGTGGAAAGCCGGTTCAGATCCTCCACCGACACATGCTCGTCGACCTGATGGCACATTCGAGACAAGGCACCCAACTCGATCACCTCGGCTCCCGTCGGCGCAATAAAACGGGCGTCCGAGGTCCCGCCCGTCGTGGAAAACCGGGTTTCCAATCCGGTCTCCGATCGAATGGCCCCCGCCGCGATCTCCCTGAGTCGTCCGGCGGGGGTCATGAAGGGATGCGCATCACAACTCCAGTCGATCGTCCAGTCCCAGTCGTGAACGCGAAACCGGGCCTCGACACGCTGCTGGAGCGCCTCAGCGGTGAACTCGGGTGAGAATCGGAAATTAAAAATGGCGGTCATCTCACCGGGAATGACATTCGCCGCGCCCGTTCCCGCCTGAATATTGGTCACTTGAAGCGTTGTTTCGGGAAACCCCTCATAGCCCTCTCCCCACGCTTGATTCACCAGCTCGCCCAAAGGCTGCAGCGCCAGGGAGATCGGGTTCCGGGCCAAGTGGGGATAGGCGGAGTGCCCCTGGAGCCCCCGGACGGTCAACTTGCCCACGAGGGACCCCCGCCGCCCCACCTTCACCATGTCCCCCAAAACGTCCTGGGAGGTCGATTCCGTCACCACACAGTAAGCCACCCGGTCTCCCCGTTCCTTGAGCACAGCCAGGAGATCTTTCGTGCCATGATTGGCCAACACCTCCTCATCGCCGGCAATCAGGAACCCCACTCGGAAGGGTAACTCCGGGGCCGGATATCGCTGCGCGAATCGTTCGGCGGCAACCACACTCGCCGCCAGGGGCCCCTTCATATCGACCGCTCCGCGGCCGTGGAGCATGCCCTCTCGAATCGTCGGCTGGAACGGAGGCGACGACCACGACGATTCGTTCCCGGGCGGAACCACATCGGAATGGCCTGAGAACGCGAAGAGCGGACCCCGCTCTCCATAGACGGCCAAGAGACTGTGAATCCCCTCCCGGCAGATCGAAAGCACCTCGAACCCTGCCCGAACCAACCGATCCTGGAGAACCGCCTGGGCCCCGTCATCCTCGGGGCAAATGCTCCGGCAAGCGATCAATCGGCCCGCCAAACGAGCCGCATCATTTCCATCAACCTCACCCATCCGTCCCCACCGTTTCCTTCATCGTGCCGCCTCTACCAGGGACCGTACCAGGGACCGGGAGGTTCATGCCCCGTATCCCGCCCGATCGTCCCCACCCGTTCGGGCTTGAAGTGTTGACCACTTTCATCCTCCAACAAGACAACCGGTTCCCCGCCATCCGGGAGCAGGTGTCTGCACGGGATCGACCGGGGAAAGGGCTGGCCGCTACGCGCCGGATCTTCCCGATCGGAATCAACTGCCGGCAACAACCGGACCATCTGACCCCTCTGCAAACCAGCGGAGCCCTGATCCCGGGGAATAACGAAAACGCCAAGCATGACCATCACGATCGCAACCGCGCCAACGCCCCGCACCAACCCCAAGAGCGCAGAAGCACCGGGCTGAATTGAGCTCTTCGGATAGCAACCCCACATCGCTGGACTCCATATACCCTTCGGATGAGGACCTTAACTCGGCACCGAATGAAACACCAGTCCCAAGGGGCTCCAAAGCGTCCCCAAAAACCTTGCCAAATCCGTAATTCTTGTCAACGGAACCGTCCTCTTGGCACGGTTAGCCCAGTGGTAGAGCACCACCTTGACACGGTGGCACATTTTTTCAAAAAAACTTATTTGAAAGAGCCATTCGCAGATTTTGGTGCTTGTACTGACTGACAAACATGAGGCGTCCGGAATACAGCGTCGCGGAATTTTCCGCCTTGGCTACATCGCACTTTGGAATCGCTGTCGTTTGCTTCCCCGGCGTTTGCGCCACCAGCCAAGCAACACCATGACTATCCCGGCAAGAACCAACAGCGATCCAATGGTGGCGAAAATCAGTGTAGCGCTGATAGCTTCCGCGAGAGCCGGGTGGGAAGCTATGCCCCCCCCCGAATAGATGGCCACCATCTTGGCGAAAGTAATTCCACCCCCGGCCAATCCGGCGACTACCAGCAACCATCCGGTTCGTCCGAGAGGTTTCAAAGTCATGTTCTGGTTTTCCTGCTCTGTCATACGGGCGGAATCACGAAGAGTTGCCCCCCACCTTCAATCGTCTTGACGATGAAGTCAGTTTTAGCCATGTTTTTGCCCGTTGCTGATTTACAAGCTGTTTTTCAAGCGGTTTTGTCAATCAGTCAACAAAACCCCTTGAATGCGCGGTTAGCTCAGCGGTAGAGCACCACCTTGACACGGTGGGGGTCACTGGTTCGAACCCAGTATCGCGCACCATTTCCAGCCTCCTCAGAGTCAGCTACTTAAACAAGGACAGGAATCTGAGCCCGTCTATTCGGTTTTTCGGTGCCG
>DEAY01000039.1:0-343 GCA_002348345.1 Verrucomicrobia bacterium UBA2970 | reverse complement strand
GGGTTTTGTGAAGGCTGGTTGGCAATCACCGTTTTTCTCCAAAAACCACTTTCCCGGCAGTGTCCGTCGCCAATGACGCCAAACGCTAGGTCCGCTGCCGTCAAAAAGTCGAATCTCCGCGTTACCAAACTTCTCCCAGGCTGGCCGCCGCCCAGAAAACCGCTCCAAGACGAGTGAGAGGCTTTGAACAACCCAGAATCCCCCTATTTAACATGGTCCAAGATCTGGAGGGCTGGCAGCATCTGACTCAGCAATAACCATATCGCGGCTGCTCCTCACTCAGATCTGATCGTGACTAATACAGCTTAGTCGAGAATACTCGGGTCTACACCAAAGAATGGGG
>DEAY01000331.1:2566-2721 GCA_002348345.1 Verrucomicrobia bacterium UBA2970 | reverse complement strand
TCCTCATCAGCCCCTTCCCCATTGGATCCGAAAACCACCAGGAATCCGTGCGGGTCGATGAGCGTCCCCGGCGGAAAGGACCATTTCGCCAGGTCCTGACGATCGTCGCTCAGTGAATAGCCACCGATCTCGAGCGCTTCGTTCCGCGGATTATG
>DEAY01000331.1:0-2245 GCA_002348345.1 Verrucomicrobia bacterium UBA2970 | reverse complement strand
GGATTATGGATCTCGATCCAATCCGGCGACCCACCCCGTGCATCACGCAAGGAAAGACGGTTTCTCGCAACCAACTCGGAAATCAAGGGCGGAAGCACCTCTCCATCGACCGTGACCGTCACAAAACGGGCATGATTGGGCCCCGGCGTTGAACTCAAAAGGAGATACTCCGTTGATCCGGTTGGCTGGAGGCGAATCCCACCCGAGGGTGGCGGGCCTTCCTCCTCTCCCAAAGACAGGAGGGAACCGGGATAAAGTTCGAGTTGGGTCAACTGCTCGCCCCGCCACTCTAAAGCGATGGGATCGCCCGATTGGATCTGATTTCGGTCCGCTTCGAATTCAAGGACACCCACTTCAGCCTCGGGACACCCGTACACTTCCAATTCCGACAATCCCAGGTGCCAAAACGTTCCCGCCTGGGACCGTTCCTTGTTTTCATAACCCACCCGGACATACCGCGCATGGAGATCGGGCGGGAGCGCGAGCTCCCAGGTCGCCTAAGATCCCCGAAGATGCTCCGAATACACCGATTCATGCTCTGCATCATACAAGCGCACGGTCGCGTGAGCCATGCGGGACCGAAACGCTCTGGGCACGATGACCCGGACTTCGCTGATCGCATACATCCCCTCAAGGTCAGTTTCCCAATACGAACCCACGGCCCGGGGAGTGGACTCGGCATGCGTGTTGACCTTGCCGTCGTTCCCGTTCGAGGTCGGCGGCAAAGCGTCATCAAAGCGCATCATGTAAGCCCGAGCATTCAGTGCAATATTCTGATGCTCGATCGTATCAAACGACCAAGCCACGGACTCCGCTCGCCGCGATTCATCGGCCGCCTCCACGGTCACGGTATACCTTTGGTTCGATTCCCAGGGATAGCTCATTCGCACGGTGAACGCCTGTGACGGTCCTGTGATCACGGCATTGGCGGTTTGATCGCTGCCATTGACCCAGACACGAAGGCGATCCCGCGCCAGTTCGTTGGGGGGCTGGGTCGTCACTCTGAACTCGACGGGCGTTTCCAAGTCGAGGGACCGGGCCCCCGGTTGGGGCTGTATCGGCATGATGTTGGGGGGACGGGATTCAAGGGGTTTCGCCAACGATAAGGGCGACTGCCCTCGGGCAAGCGAGCGGATCTGGTCGGCGTCCAAAGCCACACCAAAGAGCGCCAAGTCATCCACCCGTCCGTGAAACGCATACTGTGGCTCCGTCGGAGATTGCCCTACCACCAGGGCCGTCCAATCGGCGAGCAACGGAGCGGCTCCCGAGGACTGACTCAAGAAGCGCTCGCCATCGATCCATATCTGTTTCGCGGACCCGTTCTTGATCAACGCAAAGTGGTGCCATTGGGTCCAATCAAAATCGGAGTCCCGTGCCTTGATCGGGCCACTGAGCCGGGTCTCCGGCGACCCACAACAACCCGAGGTGTCAAAGTAGAGCGTTTCATTCCCCCAAGGCAAATGAGCCTGCCATCCTCGATCGCCATGACCCGCCGAGGGAGACCGGAACCAGAGCGTCGAACTGTTTCTCACCCCTCCCGGATGCCAGCGCTGCCAGAGCGCAACACTCCATTCATCCCTGGCAACGGCGGCATTGACCGACTTGAGGAATCCCGGCCCACCCGGAGTCCCCGAATCGACAATCCCGCGGTTCCGCTGATGGGTGGATCCGGTCGTCCCCAGATCGAGAGCCCGATCACCGGTTTGCCCAGAAAAACCGGAACCGGGGGGGCCGAGAGAGGCGTCCCCTTCAAGGACCATCGGAAGGCCATCGGAGGAATCTAATGACGTGGATCCCGGCCCCTCATCATCGAAGTGCCACACGGCAATCAGGTCATCGGACTCCAAGGGTGGAGGCGAGGCCCCACGACCCGAAGGCCCAAAGCAACCTGCACCAACACAGACGAAGCATGAAGCGATCGTCCGCAAATTCACTCCCTTGAGCCGGAACCGCTTCCCAAAAATCGCTTCCGTCGCTGACATCATCTCCTGTGAGCAGAAAACATGCCCATAAACCAGAACGGGCAACCCGGGGATCAACGGGATGATGACAAACCCTCCGTTGCGAAACCTGGAGGATCATTCAGTCCGCCATTCTTGATCATCCAACCCGACCGACCTGGGAAAGTCTAAATGCTTGCTCAATCCACCACAAAAACCTATTTTTTCTCAGAAGACGCGCCCCCCGGCTCACGGCGGATCAGAGCTGATCAGAGCGTTTCGGTCCAAGATGACACCACCACTCG
>DEAY01000419.1 GCA_002348345.1 Verrucomicrobia bacterium UBA2970 | reverse complement strand
GATTCTCTATGCCGAAGACCGGGATCACGGCGGGCGGGCTGATTATCAGAAGGTTTGGTACACTGGTTTCAACGAAGGGAACCAGCAGCATCGCGTCAACGGGTTTTCCTATGGATTGGACCACTGGTTGTACGGTGCCAATGGAGACAGCGGTGGACGGATCCGGCGCCCGGGGGAAACGGGGGAGGTTTCGATTTCGGGCCAAGATTTCCGTTTTGATCCGCGTACGGCTCGCTTCCAGCCCGTCGAGGGGCAAACCCAATTCGGGCGGCACCGCGATGACTGGGGGAACTGGTTCGGTAACAACAATCCAAACTGGCTCTGGCATTATTGGTTTCCCGAACGTTATCTGGCTCACAATCCTCGATTTGCGCCTCGAGGCAATAAACAGTTTCTGGGGCGGGATGATCCCTACGTCTACGACCTCAGCAAGGGGACGCAGCGTTTCAACGATGTTGGGCACCGAAATCATGTCACCTCAGGCAACAGCCCAACGCCCTACCGAGACAGGCTGCTGGGACCGCAGTCCCTCCAGTCTGTTTTTGTGAGTGAACCGGTTCACAACGTGATTCATCGAGAAGTGATCCGTCGGGAAGGGGTGAGCTTTTCTAGTCGACGGGCCGCCCGGGAGGCTCGTCGCGAATTCTTGGCCTCGCGCGACCCCTGGTTTCGGCCGACGGGAATGAAAACGGGACCAGATGGCGCGCTCTACGTCGCCGATATGTATCGTCTGGTGATCGAACATCCTGAATGGATTCCTGAAGATGTTGCCCGGACGATCGATTTGCGCGCGGGACGGGATCGTGGGCGTCTTTACCGCGTTTATGCCAAGGAAAGCCCTCCCAGGAAGGTTCCTTTGTTGGGGGCCATGGAAACGATCGAATGGATCCCCTATCTCGGTCACCAGAATGGTTGGGTGCGTGATACCGCGCAGCGTTTGTTGATCGAATCCGGTGATGGCGCGGTTGCCGGGATGATTCGGAGTGCCATGAGTAGGAGCGATGACGCGCGTCGTTTGCTGCATGGGATGTGGACCCTTCGAGGCCTAGGAAGATTGACGATTCAAGATGTTCTTCTTGGCTTGCGATCCGGAGAAGCGGAAGTGCGCCGGAACTCGATTCGCCTGGCAGAGGATTTCTTGGCCGAGGAATCCCTTGCTGCCTCCCCGGAGGAAGGGCGTGCCTTGTTTCACACGCTTCGCCAACTGGTGGGAGATGTCTCCGCCCCGGTTCGCCTTCAGTTGGCTCTCAGTCTCGCCACATCGCCAAGGAAGGAATTGGGGGAAGTTCTACTGGCACTCGTTGAAGCGGAGAACAACGCGAGGATTCGGAGTGTGATCGAACTGGGAATGCCAGTTCATCTGGCGGTGCTCGTTGAGAGGGTATTGGATCGGGCGGAATGGATCCGAGAAGCCCCAGATTTCGTGGCCAACCTCGTTCAGGTCAGTCTGTCTGCTTCCAGTGACCTGCTCTGTCGGCGCTTGGTGACATCGGTTTTGGCAGCAACCGAAGGACCGGACTTGGGATCCCAACTGGAGATTCTCAGGGCGTTTCGTGTGGGCTTGCTTGAACTCGATCGGGGGGGGGAGCCAGAGTTTGACCCGTGGATTCGGCCGAATTCTAATTGGAGTCCCGAAGCGCTTGATCGCTTGGATCGCCTTGGTTCACAACTCATTCCTTGGGCCCTCGACGGCGAAAGGGATGGTGCCCTCCGCTTGATTGCGATGCGACTTCAGTTCGCGATTGGCGTTGACGCCTCGTTTGTGGCGGCGCTGTTGAGTGCCCGTCAAACGGGACTGCTGGCGGTTGACGTGGTTCGAGCGCTGCCTCGTGATCTTGATTCGGGGGTGAAAGGGGTCCTGAAAAAGGCATGGCCGAGTCTGGGTCCTGAGGCCCGCCTGCTCGTTGTGCAACGCTGGTTGGGGGAGGAGAAAGAACTGGTTGAACGAGTTGTCGAGATCGAATCAGGGGAATGGCCCGGGCTCCTTGAGTTTTCCTCCGTTCGGGAACGACTGCGGCGTTCTAGCCATCCGAGGCTCGCCGCACTCAAATCGAGGCAGACCGGTGCGAGGGCGGTGAGGACTGATGTTGCCAGTTTTCTGCCAACGATGTTTGCCCATCGATCGGATGTGGGGCGGGGGCGGACGGTATTTGTTGAAACCTGTGCCACCTGTCACCGCTTGGAGGGGCAGGGGAATGAGGTGGGGCCTGATCTTCGTTCGGTCACGGATCTAAGTACGCGAGGGTTGTTGGAGGCGATTCTCAGGCCCAACCAAGCGGTTGAGGCCAAGTATGTCTCCTATACGGCGGAGACGCTTCAGGGGGATGTGGTTTCTGGGATCATCGAAGGAGAGTCGGGCAATGGGTTCACCTTCCGAACGACGGCGGGCGAGCAGGTGGTGGTCTTGCGAAACCAGCTTCACCGTCTCACGGGTTCGGGCCTTTCCCTCATGCCCGAGGATCTAGGGCAGCAACTTGGACCTCAGCGCCTCGCTGATTTGATCGCCTACCTTCAGTCCCTGTAGGGTCGCGTCGCTCTCCCTGGCGGACGCGGACGTCAAACCGCTGGTGGCAATAGCTTGATTGAAAAAGCGTTCGAAGGGTTGTCTGTCGGGTCGATGACGAGGCGTTCCCTTCGGATCCGAGGCTTGGCGGATTCGGCGTGGGGCCATGTGACGACAGCCTCGCTCATGCCGCACGCGGCACGACCGATGCGAGCAAGACGACGTCGCTCGTTACATGTTCAGTCGCGTTGGCTCTTTAGAGGGACTCTTTGGTGGACTGTCCATTGACGAGTCGCTGAAGTTTCAGGGGGTTCTCGTTTTGAAGGGCCTCCGGAAGGAGGCTGTCTGGAGCATTTTGATAGCAGACTGCTCTGACAAACCTTTGAATCGCCATCGTTCCCACGGACGTGCTCCTCCCATCGCTGGTCGAGGGGTAAGGCCCGCCGTGGACCATTGCGTGACAGACTTCCACTCCGGTGGGAAAGCCCCCGAAAAGCAGGCGACCCACTCTGCTTTTCAACGCGGCGATAATGGTGGACGCGCCAGAGAGATCCGCCTGGGTTCCATGAATCGTACCGGTTAGTTGGCCCTCGAGCGACTCGAGGGCTTCGACGAGATCGGATTCGTTGCGGTAGGTCACGAGGGTGGTGGCAGGGCCGAAAGCCTCCTGGTGTAGGGCTTCGTTGGCAAGAAAGGCTTTCGCGCTGACTTGAAACAAGGCCGGACCAACTTGGCAGGCGGAGCCCCCATCGGGCGCGGTGTTTGCCGTATGAACCACCACGCCTGCCTGCGCGAGGGCCGCGCTCGCCGCCGTGGCCGCCCGATAGGATTCGGCGATCCCTTGATTGAGGGAACATCCCTTTGCGGTTTCATCGAAAAGGCTTTTTAGCGTTTCGGTGAAGGCGGTTGCGGCTTCGCCCTCGGGGAGAAATACCAGGCCGGGATTGGTGCAGAACTGACCAAGCCCGAGTGTGACCGACCCATGGAGGCCTTGGGCGAGTTGATCGGAATGGGCGTGGAGCGCTTCCGAGAGCACGACGACCGGGTTGATGCTGCTCATTTCCGCAAAAACAGGAATCGGTTCGGGACGGGCTGCCGCCGCCTTCATGAGAGCCGTGCCCCCCCCCCGTGAACCGGTAAAGCCAACGGCTTTCACGGCCGAATGCTGAACGAGCGCGGTTCCGATTTCACGACCCGAGCCGTAGACCAGTGCAAAGGTGCCGTCTGGCATTTGGCACGACGCCACCGCCTTCATGACGGCTTGTCCAACGAGTTCGGCGGTGCCGGGATGGGAGTGGTGGGCCTTGACGATGACCGGACAACCAGCCGCCAGGGCTGCGGCCGTATCGCCGCCAGCCACCGAGAAGGCGAGAGGGAAATTGCTCGCGCAGAAGACCACGATCGGACCCAGGGGTTGGAGGTGGGATCGAACATCAGGCTTCGGGATGGGCTGGCGATCGGGATCGGCTGTGTCAATCCGGGCATCCTGCCATGACCCTTCCTCGATCAGGTCCGCAAACATCCGGAGCTGACCCGCCGTTCGGCCGCTTTCTCCTCGGACGCGGGGTTCGGGGAGGGCGGTTTCCGCCGGCATCCGCTCCACGAGGGACTCGATCACCCCTTCGATATTGGCGGCGATCTGTCGGAGGAATTCGGCCCGCTGAGCGCCAGTCTTGGAGGAATAGACGGGGAATGCCGCCTTGGCTTGGGCCACGACCGCATCAACGCTCGATCCGGCGAGTTGATGGTATTCAGGTTCCAGCGGTTCATCATTTCCAGGGTTGATGGCGCGAAACGTCGCTCCTGATTCTTTAACGGTGAGGTTGCCGAGGAGCGAATGGCCGGTCAGTTCCGTATTCATGGTGGCGGGAGATTACTGATCCAAGCCCCACAAGTGAACCCTCAATTATTCCGATTCTTGGGAGGGCGGGTTGATCCCGAAAGCCGAGAAGATGATTTGTCAAGGACCTGAATCTAGGAATAGGCTGCGGTCATGATGTCTCGAACCGGTTCCATCATGCCCGATTCCTTTCGGGGATTGCGTCGTCGAATAGGGATTAGTCTGGTTCTGACCGGCCTGGGAATGGCTCCCCAGATTCTCCCGCTGGAGGGGGCCGATTGGAATGAGTTTCGAGGACCTTCGGGGCGGGGAATCGATCCCCAGGCGAATCCTCCCATTCAATGGATGCCCGGGGGTTGGGTGGGGTGGCGCACGCCTGTTCCAGGGAAGGGTTGGTCCTCACCTGTCTACCAGAAGAACCGGTTGGTCCTCACCACGGCCGAGGCGGGATCGGAGGGTCGAATTGCGCTCAACGTCCTATGTTTTGATTTGTCCAACATCAAACTCCTATGGAAAAAGGAAGTGTTTTCGGCTCAGGAAAGTTCGGTGAAGCACGACAAGAATTCTCACGCCAGCGCCACGCCCTATCTCTCCGAGGATCGAATCTTTGCTCACTTTGGTCCGCTTGGGACGGCTTGCCTTGATTTCGAGGGGGAGATTCTCTGGCGCCAGAGTTCCTTGGGCTATGCCTCGGTCCACGGCAACGGAAGTTCGCCAGTGCTGGTGGGGGACCGTCTGATTTTTCATGCCGATGGACAATCGGATCCGGCCATCATAGCGCTTGATGCGGACAGCGGTTCGGTGGTGTGGAAACAAATCCGTGAAACGGAGGCGACACGAAAGTTCTCCTTCAGCACGCCGCTTCTGGTTCGGGTTGACGGTCGCCCCGAGATCGTGAGTCCGGCGAGTGGCGCGGTATTCGGTTATTCGCCGGTGCATGGAAACGAATTGTGGCGAGTGGATTACGGACAGGGTTATTCGGTGGTCCCCCGGCCGGTGGCGAGTGAGGATTCGGTGTTTGTCGCCTCCGGATTTGGTCGTCCTAAAGTGATGTCAATTCGCCTAGGCGGTCGTGGGAATCTCAGCGGATCGCACGTGAATTGGGAGACGTCGCGAAGCGGACCAAAAACGCCGTCGATGCTGTTCTTCGAGGGAAGGCTGTACTTCGTTTCGGACGGCGGGATCGTGAGTAGTTATCAAGCCGGTTCGGGAAAGCTGGTATGGCAAGATCGAATCAAGGGCAATGTGTCGGCCTCGCCCATCATTGCCGGGCGCCGGATTTACCTGAGCACCGAGGAGGGCCGGGTGTTCGTCTTGAAGACCGGGGACCAATTTGAGGTGGTGGCGGAGAATGACATGAAGGAACGGGTGTTTGCCTCGCCCGCGGTCGACGGCGATGCGCTCATCATCCGAACGGAATCTCATCTCTATCGGATTACCGCGGAAGGTGAAGGGAGGCGTTTTTTTTAACTCATGATGGCTTCTGTAAAACACTTGTTGGGGATAGGGCTGCTGTTAGTCGGAGCGACCCTGCCGCTCCATGGTGCGGCGCGACCCAACATTGTCTTTCTCTTGTCCGACGACCAGAGCACCTATTCGGTGGGGGCCTATGGGAATCCCGACGTCCAGACCCCGGAGATGGACCGGTTGGCAGCCGATGGCGTGGCGTTTGATCATCACTACGATACCACCGCGATCTGCATGGCCAGTCGAGCCAGTATCATGACAGGGATGTACGAGTACAAGACAGGCTGTAATTTTGAGCATGGGGCCTTGCTGCGTGAACACTTTGACCGGTCCTATCCCATCTTGCTTCGAAGAGCGGGTTACCGAACGGGATTTGCGGGGAAATTTGGATTTGAAGTGACGGAAAACCCTGGATCGAAGGGGGTGCTTCCCGAGGGAGCGTTTGATTGGTGGGGGGGAGGCCCCGGACAGACCTCGTATCAAACCGTTCGAAACGGATCGATGAAGCGCTACGCGGAGGCGTATCCCCACTCCACGCTTTCCTACGGCGCTTTCGGGCGGGACTTTATTCTCGAGAATGCCAAGACGGGCAAGCCCTTCTGCCTGTCGATTAGCTTCAAAGCACCCCATCGTCCCGTGGCGCCCGATTCCCGATTCGACCATGTTTACCGGGGCAAAGCGTTCAAGAAGCCAGCAAATTATGGTCGCGAACATGGAGGGCATTTTGCTGAGCAGAGCAAGCAGGGGAGGCAGTACGTCCGGTTTTCTGAGTGGGGTTATGATCGAGACTATGACCGGGTGATGGCCTTGTATCATCAGCAGATATATGCGATCGACGTCGCGCTGGGGATGATTCGTGCGGCGTTGGAGCAGGCGGGCGTCTCGGAGAACACGGTCGTGATTTATACCTCCGACAACGGATTCCTCTGTGGGTCCCACGGCTATGGTTCCAAGGTGCTTCCCTATGAGGAGGCCTCTCGTGTTCCCTTGATCATTTTTGACCCGCGACCGGGTCGCCAAGTGCCGGGAACCCGCAGTCGAGCGCTGACGGGGAATATTGATTTCGCGCCGACGATTCTTGAACGGGCGGGAGAACGGGTTCCCGCCAATATGGATGGCAAGAGTCTTGTGCCCCTCCTCAAGAAACCAAAGGGTCAGGTACGAGAGTTTCTTTC
>DEAY01000070.1:7661-11667 GCA_002348345.1 Verrucomicrobia bacterium UBA2970 | reverse complement strand
CGTTGGCCCCAAATCGAATTGAAACCCCTTGGCCTCAATCGTCGACGTCCGCCCCCCGACCATTGGCAACCGCTCAAGGATTCGCACCCGCAGTCCGGCGCTTGCCAGAAGGATTGAGGTGGCCAGCCCCCCTGGACCAGCTCCAATAATAATGACTTCCTTCGAGTTGCTCTTCATCCTTTTTTCACTCCTTCCTTCAATCACTCAGGTCGCCAGTCGTCCATCATGTTTCGCAACTTGACGAGCGCCTCGTTCTGCAACTGACGGATCCGCTCCCGCGTCACGCCGAATTCGCGGCCCACTTCCTCGAGTGTCTTTGGGTCATCACCTGCTAAACCGTAACGCTCCTTCAAGATGGTGGAGTCACGCTCCTGAAGCTGGTCCAATAACTCACACATCCGGTTGATCGAGGTCTGGAGCTCCAGTTGACGGTAGGGGTTTGGTGCGGTTTCGTCTGGAATCCGATCACTCGGGGAGTCCTGCTCTCCGTCATCAAACGGCCGTTCGAGTGACACCGCGCGGGACTGGGCACGCCGGATCGCACTAATTTCGCCCACCGAGAGTTCCAACAACTTGGCGAGCTCTTCGTCGGAGGGATCGCGGCCGTGTTGCTCGTTGAACCGTTGAGACACCTGCAGAAGCTTCGAAATCTTCTCCACCATGTGAATCGGAACCCGAATGGTTCGACTCTGAT
Source organism: Verrucomicrobia bacterium UBA2970 (assembly GCA_002348345.1). GTDB lineage: Bacteria > Verrucomicrobiota > Verrucomicrobiia > Limisphaerales > AAA164-E04 > UBA2970. The sequence continues at coordinate 10,973 of DEAY01000070.1, read as the reverse complement.
TACTCAGGCAGCGCTTCACCGCTTGCTTGATCCAGTAGGCTCCATAGGTGGAAAAACGGACCCCTCGCTCCGGGTCAAAATGCTCCACGGCCTTCATGAGACCAATGTTTCCCTCGTTGATCAGGTCCTCCACGGGCATCCCGTAGCCCTCAAAGTCACGAGCGATCTTGACCACCAACCGGAGATTGGCGTTGATCATCCGCTCGCGAGCCCCCCCATTCCCCGCCTGCACCTCCACTCCCAACTCCTGCTCCTCCTCCGGACTGAGCCGTTCATATTGACCGATCTCATCGAGATATCGCCGCAAGCTGGAAAACGGATACGCCCGAGGCGTGAGCTGAGGATCAGATGCATCCTCCTGATCTCCTCTCCCCCTTTTGGGACGCCCCTCTTTAAGCAAGTCGTTTTGGGCCGCTGTCGCTGACGCTGACGCCGACTCGCTCGTGCCGTGAACAGGTCCCTCCAACCGGGTCATCGGCGGATTGTTTTGGTTCAATAATTTCATCGCGTCCATTGGCTCCCTTGTCACTAAATACGTCACTTCACTCACTTGTCTCTAATCTCCTAACGGTTCCCCTGCGCTAGCTCGGTCGCTCCCTTCCAGGACCAAGATGAAAGCCCCCGCAGTTCTCGCACGTAAATCTCTCCGTCCACCACCGTCAAATGGCCCCAGGTCTCAGAAGACGACACCTCCCGCCGATCAACCATTTCAAACTTCTCCGGGTTGGCCTTGAACAGGATTAACTCCCCCTGCTCATCGAGCGCCAGGATTCGATCTCCCTGTGCCACCATCGACCAATACTTCCCAAACCGCTCATCGCTCACCCAGGCAATCTCACCTGTCGCAAGATCAACACAAGCGGCCCGTTGGTTCCGAAGATGAAAATAGGCGTGATCGCCCACGACCACCGGCGTGCACATGTAACCCTGCAACTTGTTGTCCCACGGATTTCCCACTTCTATCGCAGTCCCCCGCCGTTCGATCGTCCAGAGACGCGATCGACCCCCGTAGGTCGTGGTGAAGAACCCGTTCTTGTAGGGAACGGGAGTGACGATGTTCATCCCTCGAAAAGCCTTCACCGCTTGATCCCACAACCGTTCACCAGTCTTGGGATCAATCCCCATCAATTTCTCACGACCCTGAACGATGAGCTGCTGCTTCCCATTCACCTCGGTGAGAATCGGCGAGGAAAACGCTCCCCCGCTCATCCCGCCGCCGCCTGTTCTCCGCCGCCACACGACCTCTCCCGACTCCACTTTCAACTTCACAACCCCTCCTCCAGCCTGGACGAACGCAGCCTCACCCACGATGAGGGGCGATGAAGCAAATCCAAAACTGGGAAGTTGACCGTCAAAGGCCTCGACAAAATCAATTCGCCAACGCTCGTCGCCCGTTTGGAGATCCAAAGCGACCAGAACCTCCCGCATTCCTCCCACCAACAGAACCTTCCCGTCGGTCGCCGGAGTGGACCGCACCCAACTTCCATTCCGAGCTGCAAAGAAAGGAACCTTCATTGCTCCTTCCCACGATCGCGCCCAGATTAACTCACCGCTCTCCCGGTCAAACGCCCGAACCACTTCGGCTCGTTCATCCGAGGTCTCAACGGTGAAAACCCGATCTTCAAACACAATGGGACCTGGATAGCCCTCGGCCACGTCGACGTGCCACCGCTTCACCAGAACCTCCTTCCCGAGGGATTCAGGCCAGGGCGCCCCGTCAACCAACCCGCTCCGCGCCGGTCCCCGCCACCCTGGCCAGTTGCTTTCGGAGTGAACCACCACACTCCCTGCAACGAGGGCGACCACCGCCACCACTGCCGATTTCACCGCTAGCCCGATCACCTCTCCTCTAAATCTCTGATCTTGTTCCTGCATAATTTTCGTCTACAGTTTGTCTATTTAAATCACGCTTGTCAATATTGTGTCTAAATTTTTATCAGGTAATTGAGGGATCTTCAGATATATATCAAAATTAGTTTGCGTTTTGTCGAAAATTAAGCGAGGAACTGTCTATAATTTTAAATGGAGAAGACGACTAAAGGCATGCTGGAATTCGCAGACCGACGACGGTTGACGTTTGCCCGCCCAGGAATCTGGCCCCAGCTCCCCGACGCATCTTAATGAATCACTCGATTAACATCGCCGCCAAGAGATCAGGCCTCACCCCCCACGTCATTCGGGTTTGGGAGCGACGCTACAGAGCCGTGGCTCCCGTTCGCACCGACACCAATCGACGGCAATACTCAGATGAGGAAATCGAACGCCTGGTCTTGCTCAAACGTGCGACCGACGCAGGTTACAAGATCAGCAGCATCGCCCCCCTTTCGACCGACAACCTAGTCGAACTCCTTGCGAAGGATCAGCAAACTGAGGTCCGCGAATCGCCAACAACGCCGCCCAACCACCACGAAACCCAGACCCGAGCGGCACCCCTCATCGCAACCTGCATGGAAGCATGCCGAGCACTCGACCAGCGACAACTCGAGGAAACCCTCACCCAGGCGGCGCTTTCACTGGGACACCAAGGCATGATCTGCCACGTCGTCTCCCCCTTGGCCGTTCTGTTGGGAAAGGAATGGGAGTCGGGGAATATCACAGCAGCCCACGAGCATTTCGCAAGCGCCATCATCAAGGTCTTCCTGACAAACATCTCCAAGCCCTTCACCATTCCAGAGACGTCGCCACGGCTCGTCGTAGCCACGCCCTCTGGCCAGATCCATGAACTCGGAGCCATCATTGCTATGGCCATCGCGACCAGCGCAGGCTGGAACGTGACCTACCTGGGAACCAACCTTCCCGCCACCGAGTTGGCCGGTGCGTGCAAGCAGGAAAACGCTCAAGCCCTCGCTCTGAGCATCGTCTACCCCTCTGATGATCCCGCTCTTCCGGGCGAGCTCGAACGACTCCACTCGTTTCTCGGGAAACACACACCGATCATCGTTGGCGGCAGAGCTGCGACGTCGTATCGAACCGTGCTCTCAAAACTGGGAGCCTTCCAGTGTGGTTCCATTCCCGACCTGCTCTCGGTGCTCCACGACCTTCGTGGTGATTCAACCTGAGCAAAGGCTCTGCCCTTGTCTGCCTGTGGCCTTCGACCCGGGGCACTGCTCCACAACGGTCCACTCACACCTGCCGATCGCTTTCGTCGGCACCCCGGAAGTTGGCCACACACTCACGCAAGTTCTCGAGCAGGGCGGACCGCGAGACCTTGAGCGCGTGGACGGCGCCATACAGACCTCCCACCATCACCCACAACAGGACTCGTCCCTGCGTTCCTATCGGGCTCCAAGCAATATCAAGCCGCCACTCCGT
>DEAY01000070.1:591-7351 GCA_002348345.1 Verrucomicrobia bacterium UBA2970 | reverse complement strand
ACCGCCACTCCGGTCTTCCGAGCCAAGCGAACCCGAGGGTCAATAGCCCCCCAGGAGCAAGGAGTCCCTGCAAGGCATCGATGCCCAAAGCAGCGACCAGGTAAAGGAACCAGGGAACCACCAAAAACATCATGACTGTCCTGGCGATCGCCCGATTAGCCATTCCCAACCGAACACCATTCCACATTGCCACCCACCCAATCAACAGGCAATCAATGACCAGAATCACAACCGCTCCCAAGTAGATGGATCGCGTCCTAAACCCCGAGTTTTCCCGAGATTCCGTGGCAAAACCGAATATCAGAACCAACTCGAAGAAGACCAAAACGATCATCGCCCCCCCAAACTGGCGCCAAAGAGCGATGAATTGACCTTTGACAATCTCCAGGGGACCCAAGGGGGTTGAGAGCACCAGCTCCAGTGCCCCGATTCGCTGGTCCTCGGCAATTCGGTAACAGGCTTCCGAGGCAATCCAAATCTTGAGAAAGGCATGAATGATGAACCCAAGAGGAATCAAGGTTCGATCATCAAACATGACATCCCCCTGGCTTCTGAGATTCGAAAGGTAGATGAGAATGATCGCCCCGACAAATATCCATACATACTTCGTTTTCAGTGGCTCACGGCTCGTTAACCACGAAAAGGCGTTGAGTTCAAGATACCGCTGGCGATGTGCCCGGCGCACCGATTCGCTTCCATAGATCAGGCGATGCATCCCGGCGGTCAAACGCTGAACCCACGTGATCCGGCCTTCCTGCCGGACAAAGCCGACCACGAGCCGGGAGGCGACAAAAAGGAATCCCCAAGCCATTCCATGGGACGCCAAAAGAGTAACGGGAAAGGACAGTCCTCCCCCAAGCCCGACCGTCACCAGCATCTGGTTCAAGGTTAAGCCCATCACTTCCGTCGAGGTCGCAATGAGAAATGGCGAGATCGGGCTCAACAACAGCCCCAACCATGCCAACGATCTCAAGGCATGAGGAACCGCTGCTTCCAGGGTCTCAACATAGACCACGACCGCATAAGGCCCTCCCGAGAGCACGATCATCGTCAATACCGCCGCGACCATGGCCTTTCGATCGTGGAAACTCAGGGCGGAGACCAAGATCCCGGTGGCCAATGACAGAAAGAGGGCATTGAGCAGGCACAGAACCACCAGAAAAAAAAGAAGGCCCGACACGCCGCCCATTTGAAGAGGAATCGCCAGTATCGGCACCAATGCTAAGAGCCCGTATATCGAATTCAAGGAGGTGGCGGCGAGCTTTCCAAAGACGACATCAACCCCACTCAAATCGGTCAGAAAGAGGAGCCCCAGCGTCCCATCACGTTTTTCCACACTCAAACAATCGGCGGTGACCCGAACGCCCACAAACAAGGCATGAATCAAGCCCAAGATCGCCAGCGCCGAGAATAGGGTCCGCCCCTGCTGGACCGCCCCCCCCAAGCCCCGGGACTCGACCGCCGTCACCACCACGAACGAAATCAGGATTCCAAGCAAGGGAACCCAGAAGCGATTCCGATAGGTCGCCACCCGTCGGGACGCAACGAGTAGTTCGCGGATAACAATGGGAAGGAATTTCATTTCAGTCTCGGCACCCGCTCGAAACGAATTTCGATCAGACCTCCGTCGTGCTCTCACGCGGCCGGGAAAGTCCGACCGGAAGCGATGCCACGTGCCGCAATTCGTTTCTGAGCCGGTTGCGCCCGAACCACCACCAGTAGACAGAGCTGACCGCTCCGATCACGAACCAAGCTCCCAGAAGAAGGGATGCTTCAGTCGAGCCGAAGAGGAAGGGGGCGTTCCCCTTCCTGCTACTGAATTGAAGTCCCACCCAAAACAAAATGAAACCAATCCACGGCCAGAGCAAGACGGTCTGCAAAACCGCCATGGCCGTTCGGTTCACAAAGCGACTGGTGAGCCCCCTCCACATCCCCAGCCAGCTCAACGCCTGGAGATCGACTATAAACAACAACATACTTCCAAAATACATCATGCCCCAGGAACCAATCTCCCCTGCCCAATGAGTCGAAAGCCACGTCGCAAAGAGAGCCAACTCGATGACTATGACAAAGACAATGGGCCAAAAAAACTGCCAGGCCATGGCCTTCCGGTGACCGTCAAGGATCTCCGGAATCTTGATCGGCGTCGAAAGCAGCACCTCCAGTGCGCCACTTCGACGCTCATCACCAAAACGAGATGAAGCCTCCACTCCCACCCATAATTTGACAATCAACTGCATGACGAATGCGGTGAACAAACAGTTTTCCTGGGAAAACATATCGACCTTGTCGGAAACGGCTCTCCCCAAAAAAAACCAGTACATCGCGACGATTCCTAAGCTTGCAAACACCCATACCGGCTTTGAGGGCTTGCGGGTCAATCGCCAGTGAATCGGATTCCATTCCCCGATACCAGATCGATGAGAGCGATCTGTGCCGCCCTGGGTGACCGGATCGATGCCAGGAGCAGAATGCGCTTTGCGGGTCCACGTTTCCCGCCAACCCCGTGAGGTCACGAGGCATGCGACCATCAGAAAAACCGCCGTGAAAAAAATCCATAGCCCTACAAAGGTCCAATAAGCCGCTTCCCTGGAAAGATGATGGGCATCGTATGAGGCATAAAGCGCATGCAGGGGACTACTATAAAACATCATCCACTGCACCGTTTCCAAACCCCCTTCAAAACCCGGACCCACTCCCAGCAGGCGCATGAAGAGCCCGCTGGCTATCGGACCGGCGAGACAAAGGCCAAGCAATCCAAGGGCGACTCCCACACCCGCCCGGACCGCGTTTCGACTCATCGATGAAATGACGATGCCCAGCGACAATGATCCCATCAGCGTGAGCAACAGGACCAATAGGACTCGCCAGAATTCGGCGAATCCAACTCCCCCAAGAATCAACGGGAGCGCCAGTACCGGAAAAACACCAATGACCCCGGAGACCGCTTGCAGCGACGATGCCACCAACTTCCCGAGGACCACATCAATCCCACGGAGCTTGGTCAAAAACAGCAGCCCAAGCGTTTCGTTCCGCCGCTCCTCAGCCAAGCAGTCCGAGGTCGCCCAAATCCCGGCGAAGATGCAATAAACAAAGATGAGATTGGCCAAGAACGTAAACAGGGATTGGCTCATTCGTGCGGACTCCCCGGGGACTGTGCCGGTGGCTATCCCGGCGAACAGAAAAAAAAACGACGCCAGGGTCGCGATGCGGGCCAAGGTGAGACGGTCCCGGTAAACCGACCTTTTCCGGGAGGCAACCCTTAGTTCACGATCGACAATCGGGAGCACAACCATGTTCATCGCAGGTAAAACGATCAGGAGCTCGGTGTCACTTCAGAAAATCGGGTCCCCGCCTTTCCAGACAAGCGCCAGCAACAGAGCAAGATCCGATCGGTCGCAAGCAGGCGATTTCCCCGACTTTTTCTTCCATCTTCGCTCAAACAATGAAAAAGTTCGCACGTTTTCATGCGTAGAATTCATTGAATTCAACGACGGAATGAACCAATCAAAACGAAGCAACCTAGCATCTATGACCCAGCTCAATCGTTGTAAACAATTGATCATCAGCATCTTATTCTGTTTTCCTATCATCGCATGGGGACAAGAGACTCCGGCAATCGACTCAGGGGACACGGCATGGATGTTGACTTCAACCGCGCTTGTCCTCTTCATGACCATCCCGGGACTCGCGCTATTCTATGGGGGCTTGGTTCATAATCGAAACGTTCTCTCCGTTCTCGTACAGTGCTTCTTCCTCACCGCCATGATGACCGTTCTGTGGCTCATCTGCGGTTACACCCTCTCCTTTTCCACAACGGGAATGACCGCAAACGCCACCAACCTGAGATCCTTCGTCGGAGGACTCGACCTGATGTTCATGAAAGGTGTCACGGCGGATGCCGTGGAAGGCACGATTCCAAAGATGCTTCACTTTGCCTTCCAAATGACCTTTTTCATCATCACGCCCGCTTTGATTGTGGGCGCTTTTGCCGAGCGCATCAAATTCTCCGGAATGATCTGCTTCCTCGCACTCTGGGGAATCTTGGTCTACACGCCGATTTGCCACATGGTTTGGGGCGGAGACGGAGGCTTTTTCTGGGATCGAGGCGTCTTTGATTTTGCCGGGGGCATCGTCGTTCATATCACCGCTGGAATCGCCGCGCTGGCTGCCTGTATCTACATCGGCCCCCGGAGCGGATACCCCACTCGGCCCATGCCTCCTCACAACCTTCCCATGACGGTTATCGGAACGGGAATGCTCTGGGTCGGTTGGTACGGATTCAACGCCGGCAGTGCCGTCGCCGCGAATGGCGATGCCGCAATGGCCCTTGTCGTCACTCAGATCTCGGCCTCCACGGCTGCCATCGTGTGGATGTTCATTGAGTGGCTCAAGCATGGCAAACCCAGCGTGCTTGGCTTCGTCACAGGTGCCATCGCCGGCCTGGCTGCGATCACCCCTGCCTCAGGTCATGTCGGCCCGGCGGGCGCTCTCATCATCGGATTCGTCTCCGGTATCGTTTGCTGGTGGGCTTCCACGAGTATCAAATCCAAGTTTGGCTATGACGATTCGCTCGATGTCTTCGGGGTTCACGGCGTCGGCGGTTTCATCGGAACAATTCTCGTCGCCATCGTTGCCCACGAAATGTTTGGGGGAAAAGAAGGCCAACTGGCAATCGGCAGCCAACTCGGGAAACAACTCTTCGCGTCGATCTTTACCGCGGTCTATACGCTGGTGATCAGCTTGATCCTTCTCAAGGTCATCGATGCCACGATCGGCCTCAGGGTCTCCGAAACCGAGGAGAACGAGGGACTCGATGTCGCCTCTCACGGTGAGACGGCCTACAACGACTGACGGATCATTCAAAAGAAAGGGGCGGCATGAACTCATGCCGCCCCTTTTTTGATTCGGTTTCAGAGCCTCGAGTCAGATTCGGCCCTATGCGGCACTCTCCGACTCCAGGAAACCTTGAAGTTGGCGAATGCGGGTCGGGTGGCGGAGCTTCCTCAAGCCTTTGGCCTCAATCTGCCGGATCCGCTCACGGGTCACCTTGAACTGCTTCCCGACCTCCTCCAGCGTTCGGGCATACCCGTCATGGAGCCCGAATCTGAGTTCCAGAATTTTCCGTTCCCGCTCGGTTAAGGTGGAGAGCACCTCGTTGAGCCGCTCCCTCAAGAGCAGATGACTCGTCATATCCGAAGGGTTCTCAGCGGACTTGTCCTCGATAAAGTCGCCAAAATTCGCATCTCCGCTATCGCCCACCGGGGACTCGAGCGAGATGGGTTGCTGTGCCATCTTCAAGACCGCGCTGACCCGCTCAACCGGGAGGTTCATCTCATCGGCGATTTCTTCGGCGGTCGGCTCCCGACCAAATTCCTGCAACAATTGCTTCTGCACCCGCATCAGCTTGTTGATGATCTCAATCATGTGAACCGGAATCCGAATCGTCCGCGCTTGGTCGGCCACCGAGCGCGTGATCGCTTGGCGAATCCACCAGGTTGCGTAGGTGGAAAACTTGTAGCCTCGACGGTATTCAAACTTCTCCACCCCTTTCATGAGCCCCATGTTCCCTTCCTGGATCAGATCCAAAAATGAGAGCCCGCGATTGGTATACTTCTTGGCAATGGAGATAACCAAACGCAAGTTGGCCTCGACCATCTCCGTCTTGGCCTGATGAGCCTTGGCAGCATACTCCTTCAACCGCTCATAGGCCTTGATATAGTCATCATACGGCATCCGCACAAAGGCTTCGAGCGCCCGAATCTTCTGCCATTCCATCTCGATGAAGGCCTTTTGCTGCTGCGAGGCCCGCCCTTTCTCCAACTCTTGGATCCCCAACAAGCTGAGATTGATCTTCTCGAAGATGTTCTCCGTCACCATGGTCATCTCCTCGATGACCTTCTGCTTGTAGTAAAAGCGGGAGAACATGTTCTGGAGCTTCTTGTCCACCTTCTGAAACTCCGTCTCGAGTTTCGCCTTTCCTCGGGCGGATTCGGAATGCTGCCACGACGCATACTTTTCATCCACGAGCTGGTCTTGAGCCCGCACGTTCTTGACCAGCTTTCTCAGGTATTTGAGATGCTTATCGCGGCTGTCAATCTTCTTGTCCAGAATCACTCGATCAAACCGTTCCTTGGGAGGTTCGGCGATGAGTTTCTCCGCTAAGGCAATGTGCTCCTTGCCGGCAAATCCCATGCCGTAAATAATCCGGCGCTGTTCGATCTCAGCACTTTCAATTCGCTTGCAGATTTCAACCTCCTGCTCGCGGGTCAGCAAAGGCACCTTGCCCATCTGCTTCATGTACATCCGAACCGGATCGTCGAGAATATCCAATCGGCTTGCGTCGTCTTCTTCCTCTTGGTCGTTCTTCTTGATTCGATCGACCTCAGCTTGATCGACGATCTCAACGTCCAGGTTTCGCAATCGGGAATAAACCTCCTCCAGGTCTTCAGGGGTCGTCACCCCTTCAGGCAGCACCTCGTTGATATCGCCGTAGGTCAGGTAACCCTGTTCCTGCGCCAAGGAGAGGAGTTCTTTGACATATTCGGTGAGATTGATCCCGCTCTTCCCTTTGGGGGCCTGCATGGCATCCAAGGCCGCCTCGGTCTCATTCTGTTTCTCAGGCGAGGTTTTGAGAACGGCCTTCACATTCTCCATCACCTCAGGCGATGCTCCCTGTTGTTTCTTCTGAGCCGCCTTATTGCCGGACTTCGACTTGGTTCCTTCAGCCGTCCGATTCTTGGCCGGGATCGAGGGCTTC
>DEAY01000070.1:0-237 GCA_002348345.1 Verrucomicrobia bacterium UBA2970 | reverse complement strand
GGCCGGGATCGAGGGCTTCTTGGCAACCGTTTTTGGCTTTCTGGCCTGTGAGGCGTTATTCGCTGGTTTGGCCACCTTGCCGGCCGACGCCCCTTTTGCCTCTTTGATCGTCGCTTTGGCTTTGGGGCTGACCACTTTCTTGCCTGTCGATTTGGCGCTCGCCTGGGAGGCCTTTTGGGCCGTTGCCTTCTTTTTAGAGACCACCTTGGGAGCCTTGGCCGTTGCCTTCTTGGCCGT
>DEAY01000223.1:464-20211 GCA_002348345.1 Verrucomicrobia bacterium UBA2970 | reverse complement strand
TGGCAGGCCTTGCTGCCTCACTTGGACACGCTCTCCCAACGCGACCGACCCCCGTCCTTCTAAGAGAGCACCGGGCGAACGACGTTTCCGTGAACGTCGGTGAGCCGAAACCGCCGCCCTTGATGACGGTAGGTGAGCCGCTCGTGATCGATCCCCAGTAAGTGCAGCACGGTGGCCTGCAGGTCGTGGACGTGGACGGGGTCGGTCACCGCGTTCATACAAAGCTCGTCGGTTCCCCCGTAGGTCAGTCCGGATTGAATTCCCCCTCCCGCCATCCAGATGGTGTAGGCATAGGGGTGATGGTCCCTTCCCCAGCGTTTTCGATCTTCGAGTTTCCCTTGAATGAAGGGCGTCCGCCCAAACTCCCCTCCCCAGATCACCAAGGTATCCTCTAACAAGCCCCGTTGCTTTAGATCCCTCACCAGTGCCGCCGAGGGTTGGTCGGTATCTCGACACTGATGGTAGAGCTCGGTGGTAATACTGTTGTGCTGATCCCAGCCAGCGTGCATCAGTTGGACGAAACGCACATCTCGTTCGATCAGGCGCCGGGCCATCAGACAGTTATAGGCGAAGGTGCCCTGTTCCTTGACATCGGGACCATACATCTTAAGCGTTGCCTCGGATTCATCCGAGAAATCCGTCAACTCCGGCACGCTAGATTGCATTCGATAGGCCATCTCATATTGGGCGATCCGAGACATGATTTCCGGATCGCCAAACTGTCGGTAGTGCTCCTGGTTGAGCCGGGCGAGATCGTCGAGAACCCCTCGTCGGATGCCGGGGCTGATTCCCTTCGGACTGGAGAGATAAAGCACGGGTTCCCCTTTCCCACGAAACTTAACCCCCTGATGTTGGGAGGGCAGGAATCCCGATCCCCAGTAGAAGTCGTAAAAGATCTGGCCGCAAGTGGTGTTCTTGGTGACTGAGGTCATGACCACAAACGAGGGAAGGTTTTCATTCGCCGATCCCAACCCGTAGTTCAACCATGCCCCCAGCGTCGGGCGTCCGGGGATCTGAGCGCCCGACAAGAGCAGGGAAATCGCCGGAGCATGATTGACCGCGTCGGTATGCATGCTCTTGATGAAACACAGCTCATCGGCTATCCCGGCGATGTGGGGAAGAAAGGCGCTGACCGTGGCTCCGCTCTGCCCGTGCCGCCGAAAGGGCTCGACCGGGGCCAACATCAATTTGCCGTCCGGTTTACCCGTCATGGTGCTAAATCGCTTGCCGGAAACAAACGAATCGGGGACCGGCTTCCCATGCATAGCCGCCAGACTCGGTTTTCCATCAAAGAGCTCGACGTGAGTGGGGCCGCCATTCTGAAAGAGGTAGATGACCCGTTTTGCCCTGGGGGCGAGATGGGTGACACCCTCAAGGATTCCGTCCCCCCCCGAGCCCCCTGCGAAAGCCTGGTCACGATGAAGTAAGGTCGCCAGGGCAGCTGTTCCGAGACCCAGGCTTGTCCGGCCCAGGAACTCGCGACGAGACAGGACGTCTCGATGGGAATCAAGTGGGTTCATTGCTTGGAAAGGGTTTCATCCAAATTGAGAAGGAGCGAACAAAGGGCCGTATAGGCAGCCAACTCCGTCGGATCGAGGTCTGGACGGTGAACAAAGCTACCCTCAGTGAGAAGCGCCTGCGCCTGATCGGGTTCCCGGGCATAAGCTTCCAGGAGTTCGTTGAGCCGCTTCTCCAGTACTGCCAGCTCGCCTGCGGTTGGCTCACGACTCGTGCTTCGTAGGAAAGCCGCGTTGACGCGCTGGGTGGCGTCCCCAGGGGCGAGAAGAACGGCCTCGGCGAGCGCTCGAGCGGCCTCCACATAGGTCACATCGTTGAGGGTTGCCAGCGCATGAAGCGGCGTATTGGTGCGGGCCGACTGAACCACACAGGTTTGGCGCTTGGCCGCATCAAAGAACATGGTGGGCCCAATGATTCGACGCCAAAAGGTGTATAGGCTTCTTCGGTAAAGGGCTGCCCCGGAGTCCGGGGCATATCGTTTCTTACCGAAGGTGAAATCCGCCCACACGCCATCGGGCTGATAGGGACGAACCGGAGGCCCTCCCATCTCATCGACCAACAACCCGGCGGCGGCCAATGCCTGATCGCGGATCATCCACGACGGGAGTCGATACCGAGGACCACGGGCGTAGAATCGATTCTCGGGATCCGACTCAAGCGCTAACTTGGTGACGCGTGAACTTTGACGGTAGGTCGCGCTGGTCAGGATTCTTCGTTGCAATCGTTTGATGTCCCAATGATGACGAATCAAATCATCGGCCAGGTAATCCAATAAGTCAGGGTGCGACGGCCGTTCTCCCTGGGTTCCGAAATCTTCCGGAGTGGCGACCAAGCCCCGCCCGAAAAACAATGCCCACTGCCGATTGACCAACACTCGGGCCGTGAGCGGGTGGTTGGGGGACACCAACCACCGGGCCAATCCGAGGCGATTCCTCGGAGCGTCCTCGGGCATCGGAGGCAAGGCGCTGGGGGTCAAGGCCGAGACCTTCTCACCCGGTTGATTGTAGAGCCCGCGGTTGAGAAGATATGTTTCCCTCGGGTCGCCCCGGTCTTTCATCACCATGACCTTCGGGATCTTCGCTTCAAGACGCCCCATGTCCGACCGGACCTCCTTGAGCGCCCGCAGTTGGGAAGCGTAGTCGTCAAAAGGGTCTTGAGCCGCCTCAGCGAGACGTTCGAGCTCCTCTTCATTGCGCTCGGATACGTTTTTCTCAAGGAGCGTCCCGATGTCGTCCCGCTTCTTGAGCATCCTCACCAATTCAGAGTCTCGAGCTTCCCTTTCTCTCAGCTCGGCTTCGTGTGCTCGGCGGTTCCGATTGAGCCGTTCCAACCCAGTCTGACTCCGCTCGCTAACCACCCGAAGAAGGGGGGGGGTCTGCGGATCGCCTCCGCCGCCCGTGACCGGCGTCTGGTTGAAGAAGGCGAAGAGTCCGTAGTAGTCCCTCTGACTAAGCGGATCAAACTTGTGATCGTGGCAGCGGCAACAGTTCACCGTGAGCCCCATCCAAACCGTTCCCATCGTCTCGGCCATATCCATCACATAATCGACCCGGTTCTCCTCGGCGATTCGCCCCCCCTCCCCGTTGATCATGTGATTTCTATTGAAGCCGGTGGCCAGGATTTGATCCCGGGTTGGATCCTCAAGCAGGTCGCCCGCCAGTTGGTGGAGGGTGAATTGATCAAAGGGCATGTTGCGGTTGAACGCGTCGACGGCCCAGTCTCGCCAAGGCCACATTGTACGTTCACGATCCGCCTGATAACCGTTGGAATCGGCGTAGCGGGCCGCATCCAACCAATTCCAGACCATCCGCTCGCCATAACGAGGTGAGGCGAAGAGCCGATCCAGAAGCCGGTGGTAGGCGTCGGGACTGGAATCGCCGAGGAAGGCGGTCACTTCGGTCGGAGCCGGAGGAAGACCGTGGAGGTCGAGCGTCAGTCGCCGAATCAGTTCCCGACGAGAGGCGGCCGGTGCCGGATCAAGGCCCTGCGTCTCGAGCCGATGATGGATGAACGCGTCGATGGGATTGAGCGGTTGTGCCGAGGCGTCCGGGCGGGGAACGGGCGGCCGAGAAATCGGCTCAAACGCCCAGTGACGCTGCCATGCCGCACCATCCTCGACCCATCGTCTGAGGCGTTCCCTCTGTTGGGCCGACAAGGGGCGCTTGGCATCAACAGGGGGCATGATTTCCTCGGGATCGGAATGAAGAATCCGGCGAATGGCCTCGCTTTCCATCGGTTGCCCCGGAACGATTGGCCCCTTTGATTCACCCGTTCCGAACAACCCCTCCCGGGTGTCGAGTCGAAGATTGCCCTTCCGTTGGCCCGCATCCGGTCCATGGCATGGAAAACAATGTTCCGCCAGAATTGGCCTTATCTCTCGATCAAAATCGATCCCGTCCGCCATCGTTTGGGTCGTCAGGGAACTGATGAGACAGACCAAGAGACCGACGTCGACGCGGTGAGCCTTGACGGGCTCCGTGGGTGACGGAGATCGACGCTCCAAGGGAACGAGATTCCATGGCGTAGGAGGAGGCATCTTCGTGGCGTCTTCCCTTCCGATTACACCCCCCTCCACCGGTTTTCGTCAACGGGGAATCCTTTGGGCCGGACGGGGCACCCCTTTCCTTGTCTGTCACTTTTTCAAATCGGGCGTTGTCTTGTCGCGGGAGATTCTGAATCATTCCCCCCACGGTTATGAAACGATTCCACCGGCATTATCTCACGATCGGTCTAGCCCTTATCCTGGCGCTGGGCACCCAACTCCTTCAGGCGGACCACCATCAGAAACTGCTCCGGCATGTGGTCTCGTTCAAATACAAGGAAAGCGTCTCCGAGGAACAGATCAAAGAGGTCGAGACCGCCTTTGCCGATCTCCAGAAAACGATCCAAGAAATCAAAGCCTTTGAGAAGGGAACCAACAACAGTCCCGAGGGACTGAACAAGGGATTCAAGCACTGCTACCTCCTGACGTTTCATTCGGAAAAAGATCGAGATGTCTACCTCGTCCATCCGGACCACAAGACCTTTGGAAAACTGGTCGGCCCCGTTTTGGCTGACGTGTTCGTGATCGATTACTGGGCAGAGAAATAACCCTTCTTCGATTTGAGAGTGACACGACTTCTGGGAGCCATACAGCTGTTCCTGCTCCTGATCGCAGGACTTGAAACGGCAGCCCAGGGCGGGGGGTCACCCAAACCGATCGCGTCTGGACAATCATTGCCAAAGGTTCTGGTGATCGGCGACTCGATCTCGATTGGCTTGACGCCGTTTCTCGCGGAACGATTGAAAGCGGTCGCCGAAGTCCGCCACCACAAGGGAAACGCTGAGCACACCGGCACCGGATTGAAGAAACTAGAGGATTGGCTGGGAGGTGAGTCTTGGGATGTCATCCAATTCAATTGGGGACTCTGGGATCTCTGCTACCGTCATCCCCTCTCCAAGGCTCAAGGGCGACGAGAC
Source organism: Verrucomicrobia bacterium UBA2970 (assembly GCA_002348345.1). Taxonomy (GTDB): domain Bacteria; phylum Verrucomicrobiota; class Verrucomicrobiia; order Limisphaerales; family AAA164-E04; genus UBA2970. The sequence goes on along the minus strand of DEAY01000223.1, from coordinate 15,234 downwards.
AAGGTCCGGGGAACGCTCACCACCTCGCTCCCCCGTTACGCCGCCAACCTAGAAGGCTTGGTCCAACGCCTCCAAGCGACCGGCGCCTACCTGATTTTTGCGACAACAACAGTGGTTCCGGAAGGCGAAGCGGGGCGCAAGCGAGGGGACGATCTCCGCTACAACGAGGCGGCCCTGAAGGTCATGAATCGGCATCACCTGACCGTGACGGATCTCAATCACGTGTCGAGGTCGTTTCCCGACGCCTTTTTTGTGGCACCCGGGAACGTTCACTTCACGCCAGAGGGTTACCAAGCCCTGGCCAAGGCCGCCGAATCGAATATCCGGGAGGGTTTGAAGTCAGATTCAAACAAGAGGCCCGACCGGTGAAACAGACCCCCTGGAATCCTCCGTCGATCCCGAGTCCCCCCGGAATCCTCGTCCTGGGCCTGCTCCTCTCATGTCTTTGTCTCGATGCGGAAGGCCCGGCGCGCCCTGATAACCTGCCGGAGGTGGATACCATCATTCAAAGAGTCCGGACGGCATCACAACAGCCACCGTCCGACCCCGGTCATCGTTTTCTCCGCCGTGTGCTGGTCCGCGACTTGAAGGCGGGCGGCGAGGTCCAGAAGGAACGGTCCAAAACCTATCGAGCCTTCACCGACGGACGATCCCAGATCTTGTTGACGGTTGACGGCCGACAGGCGACCGATGAGGAAGTGGCGAGGGAAGCGCAGAAAAACCGGCGACGAAAGCGTCGTTTTCTCAACGATGAGAGCGGGGATCACCAGCGTTCTAGCCAATCGAAGGAGTCCCTCATGGACCGCAATGTGGGCCTCTTTCATGACAAGTTCCTCCCGCAGTTGGTCGGGCTCGACGAGGTCAAGGGGAGATCGGCTTATCGAATTCGATTGATCCCCGACCGGGAGCATCGTCTGGAAAGCGGCACCATGGACCGTCTCTTCAATCACCTGTCCCTTCAGGTTTGGATTGATTCGGAGGACTATCAGGTGGCGAAGCTGGAGGCGGAATTAACCCAAAGCGTTCCGATCCTGGGAGGGCTCGCGGGGGCGTTTCGCGGGATGAGGGTGTCGGTGACGCAGCGGCGATTGGGGCCGAACGAGTGGGCGGACGAGCTCCTCAACGCGTTCTTTGATGCCCGGTTGCTGTGGAAGGCCTTCCATTTCGGCGTGACCAGTCAATCGGAGGATTTTCGGCCCGCCGAGCGCTCCCCGGCGGCTGATTGATTTATCTTGTAACCTTTCGCGTTCGGGAAAAGACTCAAGGTATAGGCTTATTCGCTATGAAGTAAACCGATTCGTCTGAGCCTTAACTAGATCTAGTAACAATGAAATCATTCAAATCCATCCTAGCCATCGTCGCGCTTGCAGTCGCGATTCCGTTCTCTGCCTCCGGGGAAGAGGGCAAGAAGAAAGAGCGAAAGATCAAGGGCACTCTGGCTTGCGCCAAGTGCGCCCTGAAAAAGACAGACTCCTGCCAGGCTGCCCTGACCATCAATCGAAAGTCCAAGGACGGCAAGGAAATCAAGCGCGTCTTCTTACTCAAGAACAATGATGTGGCCAAAGGGTTCCACAGCAATATCTGCTCTGGTGACAAAGTGCCTGTCGCGGTGACGGGTATTCGCGAAGGAAAAGGGAAGAAGGCCACCATCGTGGCGAGCAAGATCGAGAAAGCCAAAAAGAAAAAGGCGTAAGGGTCCTTTTCACTCCGAATTTTCAGCCCGGGGCATCGCTCCGGGTTTTTTTTCTCCCGGCTTCTTGCCACCTCCGGCGGGATTGCGTTGGCGTTTCCAAGCACCGAGGCCGCGGCACGCTTCCCAGCACCAGGGACTCGGAGCCGATCGCCCCTGTTTAATGACGCGAGAGCCCCTTGATTGAATCCCACTTCTTCGGGTAGTCTTCCTTTAGTCGCAATGCGCTTTTCATCCGTCCACTGCTTATTTGCAGCCGCTGTGCTCGTCAGCGCTCCTCCCTGCCTTGCAAATTCGGCCCTGGCCTTTGAACGGGATGTCAGACCAATCCTAAAGGTTCATTGTTTTCATTGCCATGGTGAGGGCGGGGAACGGAAAGGGGGCCTGGATGTCCGATTGGTGCGTTTGCTTCGAGACGGAGGGGACTCGGGATCCGCTCTCCACCCTGGAGAACCGGACCGCAGTTTGCTTTGGAAGCAGATTCGCTCTGATGAAATGCCCCGGGGGGAGAAGAAGCTCTCGGCCGATGAGAAGGAAACGATTCGACGATGGATCGCGGGCGGGGCGGCCACGGCCCGGCCCGAGCCCGAAAACGTCGATGATGCGAGATTCACCGAGGAGGAATATGCGCACTGGGCCTTTCAGCCCGTGGCGCCTCCTTCCGTTCCGTTTCCCGATGGGATTCGCCTGCGCAATTCAATTGATGGATTCATCGCCAAACGCCTGATCGAAAAGGGTCTCGGCTTCTCCGAACAAGCCGGCCCTCGAACGCTGATTCGGCGGGTCACCTTCGACCTGACGGGGCTTCCTCCAACCCCCGAGGAGGTGGAAGCCTTCCTTTCGGATCCGGCAGAGGATGCCTATCGGCGCCTGGTGGATCGCTTGCTGGCGTCGCCCCAATTTGGAGTACGGTGGGGTCGACATTGGTTGGATGTGGCCGGTTACGCGGAATCCGATGGCGGGGCTTCCGACGTGAAGCGCCCCTATGCCTGGCGCTACCGGGACTACGTGATCGATGCCTTCAATGGCAACAAACCCATCGATGCGTTCATCCTCGAACAACTTGCCGGGGATGAATTGGTCGCGTCGCCCTTGGATCCCCACAATGAGAGTCAACTCGAACTTCTCAGCGCCACGGGATTTCTGCGGATGGCACCCGATGCCACCCAAGCCCAGAACACGATCGCCGACCGAAACCAAGCCGCCGCCGCCGCCATTCAGGTCGTCAGTTCCTCACTCATCGGGTTAACGGTCGGGTGCGCCCAATGCCACGACCACAAATACGATCCCATCGGGATCGAGGACTACTATCGGTTCCGGGCGGTCTTCGATCCGGCTTTCCCTCTGAAGCACTGGCAACAACCAAGCGCTCGGCTCGTGGACCTGACCCCCGAGGCAACACAGATCGAGGTGGCCCGCATTGAAGCCAAGGCCAAGCGAATGGAGGCGGATCTCAATCAGAGACGGGATGCTCACGCCGGCACGATTCAGGAGCTCAAACTGACGGACGTCCCGGAATCAGTTCGAGGGGAAACCCGAACCGCTGTCCTGACCACCTCCGATGAACGGACAGAGCGGCAGAAGGAACTGCTCGATCTCTATCCCATGGTGAAACCAATTCGTCACATCGTCGGCCTGCTGATTGAATACGACATGCCCGCCTACCGTAGATTTGAGAAGGAGCAACAAGCCATCACGGACCTTCGAAACACGAAACCCTCGTTGCGGAAAGTCATGGTGACCACAGAACAGCCTGGGGTCGTGCCCACCAGTCGGGTGTTTTTTCGCGGCAATCCGGAAATGCCCAAGGAGACGGTTCAACCGGGGGAGCTCGGAGCCCTAACACGCCATCGGTCTCCCACGGAAATCCCTCTGAACGATGCCCGCTATTCCACCACAGGGCGTCGGCTTGCCTATGCTCTGCACTTGACTGACGGAAACCATCCCCTGACGGCCCGGGTCTTTGTGAATCGAATCTGGCGTCATCACATGGGCCGTGGTCTCGTCAACACGCCCAATGATTTTGGCATCGCCGGCGATCGTCCCAGTCATCCCCGGTTGCTTGACTGGTTGGCTCGCGATTTTGTTCAACACGGATGGGATCAAAAACGCCTCCATCGAATGATTCTCTTCTCACGGACCTATCAGCAGAAGTCCCAACGGCGACCCGATTGGGATCGACTCGATCCGGAGAACCGGCTGTTCGGTCGTGCCAATCTCCGTCGCTTGGAAGCCGAGTCGATCCGAGACGCCTTGTTGGCGACGACGGACCGACTCAATGATCGTTTGGGCGGCACCAGCGTCCCGGTGACTCAGAGCAGCGAGGGCAAGGCGGTCATCGGCATCCAACAGATCAAGGATGGCATCCCCGTGGGGGCCGACGAGGATCACCCGGATGCCGTTCGTCGGAGTCTCTATATTGAACTTCAGAGAAGCTTGCCCTTACACATGTTATCGACCTTTGACCTGCCGGCGATGACCCCCAATTGTGATGTTCGACGGCCCACGACCGTGGCAAACCAGTCGCTTTGGTTCCTCAATGATTCGGAGATGCTCAAAAGCAGCCAGGCGCTCGCGAGGCTCATCAGGCAGCGGCAAGCCGATCGAGCGGATCAGGTTCGAGCCCTCTTTATCCGTTTGTTTGGAGTGGAACCAACGGAAGACGAACTGAAGGATTGTTTCCGGTTCCTGGAAAAACAAGATGCCTTGCTCGCCTCTGAAGTCGAGAAGGGGAAGGTTGATCTTGAGGACCGAAGCCTGGCAATCCTCTGCCAAACCTTGCTCGCCTCAAACCGATTCCTTTACGTCGATTAAGATCTTATGAATGCCGGATTGTGTTCCCGTCGTCATATGCTGCGCTCCTCGGCCTTTGGACTGAGCTCGGTCGCCGCCTCCCTGTTGCTCCGACAAGATGGCTTCGGAGCCAAGGCCTCCTCGGCCGCTCCCGTCAAACCTGAGTTGGAAAGACCGACCTACGATCTCCTTCCAAAGATTCCGCCCCATCCCCAACAAGCCAAGGCGATGATCTCGATGTTCATGTTGGGAGGCCCCAGCCAGATTGATCTGTTCGATCCCAAACCAGAACTCATCAAACGCAACGGCCAGGTCTTTCGGGGCAATCTGAAATTTGACAACGCGGCCCAGGCCAGTCGGGAGATCATGGGACCCGCCTGGTCATTTCACCAGCGAGGTCAATGCGGCATGGAGCTCTCCGAGTTGTTGCCCCATCTCGGGGACATTGCCGATGAGATCACCTTGATTCGATCCATGCATTCGGCGGCCAACAATCATCTCCCCGCAAACTTCGCTCTGAATACCGGACAACCCGTGCGCGGCCGGGCCGTCCTGGGAAGTTGGCTGCTGAGCGCCCTGGGGAGCGAGACCCAGGATCTTCCCGCCTACGTTGCACTCACCGATCCTCGAGGGCTTCCGCTGATCGCCAAGGAGAACTGGAACAACGGAAAGCTCCCATCAATTTTTCAAGGCACCATGGTCCGCCCCACCGAACCGCGAATCTTTAATCTGGATGCCCCCAAACACCTTCAGGGTCCAGCGCAGGCCTCCCAACTACGGTTCTTGCGTGAGCTCAACGAAGCGCACCTGAGGAGCCATCCCGGTGAGAACGATCTCGAAGCCCGGCTCAAGAGCTACGGTCTCGCCGCCCGGATGCAATTGGCCGCCAAGGAGGCCTTTGATATTTCCAAGGAATCGGAGTCGACCAAACGAATGTATGGGATTGATCGTGAGGTGAGTCAAAGCTACGGCACGCGATGTCTCATTGCCAGGCGCCTGGTGGAACGCGGCGTCCGGTTCATCCAGATCTTTTGTCATGGGCAAACGTGGGACCATCACGGGTCGATCCTGACGGCGCTTCCACAGCGATGCCGGGAGATCGATCAACCGGCGGCGGCCCTCGTTCGAGATCTCAAGCAGCGCGGGCTTCTCGACTCGACGATTGTTCACTGGGGTGGTGAGATGGGGCGTCTCCCCGTCATTCAATTTCGAGAAGGGCTTTCCAAACGCAGCAAGGTGGGCCGGGATCACAATACCTACGGGTTCAGCATGTGGGTCGCCGGAGGAGGCTTCCGCTCCGGTCATGTTCACGGGGCCACCGACGAGTTCGGGCACTACGCGGTCGACGGAATCGTTCACCACTACGATTGGCTGGCCACCGTTCTCCATCAGTTTGGCTTAAATCACCGGGACCTTCATTTTCGAGTTGGCCCCCGGGAATTGCGGCTGGTCGAGAATGAGGAAGCCCGAGTGGTTCGCGACGTCCTCAAGGACAACTCACCCGCTTAAGGTCGGACGAGGAGCGTGGGGGTAAAGGCCTCCTCACCGGTCGCCCCCGGCCGCGGTAGGAGCGTCCTTGGATGCCGCGCGATGCCGACGGGTCGAGTGTTGGCGCCTTTGCGTTGGCCATCCCCGAGATCGACCCGCGCCCGCTCGAGACGGCGCTTCATCTGCGCGACCACCTGTCCGTGTTGGTTCGCGACGTCCCGAGTTTCACCTATGTCCTTTTCCAGGTGATAGAGTTCACCACTGGCAAAGTACTTCCAGGGTCCGGAACGAACCGCTTTGAGCTGATCACGCTGGTAGTAGTAAAAGGCCTTGGTCGGGCTCGTGGCGTGGGGTGAGCCCAAAAGCAGGGGGGCGATATTGAACCCGTCAATCATCCGGTCCTCGGGAAGTTCCGCTTCCGCCAGACGGGTAAAGGTGGGAAGGATATCCATGGTTGTCATCATTTCATGATTGGCAGAACCCGCCGGAATACTTCCGGGCCACCAGGCCAGGGTCGGCTCCCGCATTCCGCCCTCGAAGGGCGTCCCCTTACGACCCCTGAGCGGGCCGTTGTCGCATCCCCGTGCGCCTCCATTGTCCGAGGTGAACAGCACCAGGGTCTTTCGGTCCAACTTGAGCGCTCGAAGGGTTTCAAGAACCTCACCGACACTCCAGTCGACTTCTTCGATCTGGGCCCGAGTCTTGACCGCCTCTTCTCGGGAGCCAGAGCGTTCGCCGGCGGCTTCCCAGTCAATTCCGGGTTCCTCCGCCTTCCTCAGAAACGAGTCACGGGCATGTCGGGGGTGGTGGACAAAGGCATGCGGGAGATAGACGAAAAACGGGCGCTCCCGATTCTCCCTGATAAATTGAACCGCAGCCTCAGTGAACTGCTGGCAAAGCTTTCCCTGTGCTTCCAAATCGTCCACGACACCCTCGACGGTTGTGTCTCGCATCAGTGGTAACGGTGGGAAAGGCCAACTCTTGTTCGGGTGATGCGGCCACATGTCATTTGAATAGGGAATCCCGAAGTAAGTCTCGAACCCCTGGTCAGTGGGAAGAAATCCCGGCTGATCTCCCAGATGCCACTTCCCGAAACATCCGGTGGCGTAGCCGGCCTCCTGGAGCAACTCGGCCAGAGTTCGTTCGCCGGGATGGAGCCCGTGGGAATCACCGGGGAACAGCACGAGGTGGTCGGATCCGTATGCCAAACCCACCCGAATGGGGTAGCAGCCCGTCATCAGCGCCGCTCGCGAGGGCGTGCAGACCGGCGAGGCGACATAGAAGGAGGTCAACCTCATCCCTTCCTCGGCCATTCGCCGCAGATGAGGGGTTCGATTCTCGGTCGAGCCGAACGGTTCGATATCCCCATAGCCCATGTCATCGATAAAGATCACCACGAAATTGGGCCGCGAATCCACCGAAGAGCGGACGGGGCTGATCGCACCAAGGGTCACCAAGCTTGCCAGAACCATCAGAGGGCGGAACATGATCATGGTTTAGAAGAGGAGCCCTTCAACAGTCAATCACAGATCGATTGCTTCGATGTTTCGATTGATGGAAACGATGATGCGATCGCAGCTCTTCGATGTTAGGGTCCTTTCCATGAGTGTCATCGGTTTCTTGCTGCTTCCGGTCATTTTGATTTTTGCCGCAATCAGCCTCTTCTGGCCCTACTCACGCCTTCCAGGCTTCCTGATTGTCATGAGGCTCGCCGGAAACACCTTCGTGCTGCTTTTTTCGGTCTATGGAGTCCTCGCGTCCCTGGAATCAGGGAGCGCCTCTGAACGCCTGGCCTGGCAGCTTTTCTATGGATTTGTCCTTGTCTTGGCCTTCTCAAGTCTGCTCATCGGATCCATGACCCTCAAGAAACGCACCGGAAACCGAACGGTGTAAGGAGTGATCGAGATTCCGATTGGGATCAGGCGGTCGAGCCGCCTCGGGCGACCGCTCCTTCTCGTTTTTTTCTCATCGCCCCCTCTGGACACATCTCCTAGGTTTGGACGCTCAACCGATTCGGCCGACCGCTATGAAGATTTCTGTGCCCTTGTTTGCGACCGCGCTCCTACTCCTCTCTCATTGGAGCCCTTCCCTCCAGGCCGCCAATCGGGTCGTTGACGACCGGGCGATCGCCGATGAAACCAACACCTCCGAGTGGCTCGCCTACGGTCGCACTCACAGCGAACAAAGATTCAGCCCCCTGGCACAGATCAATGCCGATAATGTTCACCAACTCAAGGTCGACTGGTTTCTCGATTTACCCCGGGACAGCGCCTTGGTAGCGACCCCGCTTCTGGTGGATGGCATCCTCTACTTCGTCGGCCAGGTGAACGTCATTCGAGCGGTTGACGCCACGACGGGAAGTCTCCTCTGGGAACATGATCCCCAGGTGGGCAAGGAAGTGGGGCAGCGTCCGAAGGCCGGGTGGTTTCACAATCGCGGTCTTTCATTCTACAAGGGAAAAGTCTTTGCCGCCACCTGGGATGGACGCCTCATCGCTCTCGACGCCAAAACGGGCCGACGCATTTGGAGCACCCGTACCTTTGGTCTCGATCAACCCCTCTACATCACCGGCGCCCCTAAAGCCTTCAAAGACAAGGTCGTCATTGGAAACGGCGGTACGGAACACGGGCCATCTAGGGGCTTTGTCACCGCCTATCATGCCGATACCGGAAAGGAGGCCTGGAAGTTCCACATCGTTCCCGGCAATCCTGCCGATGGCTTCGAAAATGCAGCGATGGAAATGGCCGCCAAAACCTGGACGGGCGAATGGTGGAAGCACGGGGGGGGCGGGAACCCCTGGCATGGGCTCACCTACGACCCCGACCTGGATACGCTCTATATCGGCACCGGCAACGGATCGCCCTGGAACCGCAAGGTTCGAAGTCCGGAGGGTGGCGACAATCTCTTCCTCAGCTCGATCGTCGCGCTCGATCCGGACACCGGTGCCTACCGATGGCACTACCAAACCACTCCCGGCGAGTCTTGGGACTTCAATTCGAACATGGACATGGTGTTGGCCGATCTCACGCTCAACGGGAAACCCGTCAAGGGACTGCTCCACGCCCCCAAGAATGGGTTCTTCTATGTCATCGATCGAACGACCGGCAAGCTGATTTCGGCCGAACCCTTCGTGAAAACCACCTGGGCAACCCACATCGACCTGAGCACGGGAAGACCCATTGAGGTGCCCGGCGCTCGTTATGAGTCGGGCTCGGCTCGAGTCAGCCCCACGCCAGCGGGCGCTCATAATTGGCACGCGATGTCCTTTAATCCGATCACCGGCCTGGTCTATCTCCCGACCATTCATTCCAGCGTCACCTACTCGGACAGGGGCATTGATCCGCGCTCTTGGCGTTCCGTCCCATTTCAAGGCGGCATGGCCGTTTCGAGTTCCCGCTATGGTCTCGAAACCGGCAAGGCCTATCCCGCCTCGCTCCAAGCCTGGGATCCCGTCGCCCAGAAACCGGTGTGGGTCGTCCCACAAGACAACAACTGGAACGCGGGAACCTTGACGACGGGTGGGCATCTGGTGTTTCAAGGTCATGCCAATGGCAACTTTGTGGCCTACGATGCCCGGGACGGCCAGGAGCGATGGAAGATTGATCTCGGCCTGGGAATCTCGGCGCCGGCGATCACTTACCAGATCAAGGGCCGCCAGTATGTGACCCTTCTCGTCGGCTTTGGCGGCAGCGCTGCGGGGATGGGGGGCAGCGGGGGACTGGGATGGAGCTACGGGATTCACACCCGCCGACTGGTGGCCTTCTCGCTCGAGGGCAATCAAACACTCCCCTCACAACCCCCGCCTTTCTTTCCCCAACCGCTTGATCCGCCCGCCTTCAAGATCGACCAGAGACTCGCCAAGATTGGGAGCGGTCTCTACGGCCTCTGCGGCTACTGCCACGGCGGCGGGGTCGTGGCTGGTGGCATGGCCCCCGATCTCAGGGCCTCTCCGATTCCGCTCGTGGACGCTCTTTTTGAGCAGGTCATGCGAAAGGGTTCCCGAGTTCACCGCGGCATGCCTGCCTTCGCTGCCTTCACCGACCATCATCTCAAGGCGCTCCAGCACTACATTCGATCGCAAGCCCGCCGTACGGCCCCTTCGGAGACCTCACGACAGTGACTTGATTGTCCCGACCAGTCTCTCTATGGTTTTCTAGAATTGTGGCTCTTTACCGTCAAGTTGACAGGATGAATGGAAGGGGTATCGGGCTGGCGTTTCTGCTGGCAGTCACGTCGCTCTGGCAGTCAAAAGGCGCCAGCTCGGGAGAGAGGCATTTTGAACAATTCATCCGACCGGCACTCATCGAGCACTGCCTGGAATGTCACGGATCGACCAAACAAAAGGGCGGACTGCGTTTGGATTCTCGGGCGGCAATCATGGCAGGCGGCGAGTCGGGCCCCGTGATCTTCCCCGGGGCTCCCAGCGAGAGTCGGCTTCTTTCGGCGTTGCGCTATCAAGGTCTCGAAATGCCACCCGATGACCCGCTCGACCCGACATTGATCCAGGCCTTCGAGACCTGGATCACTCTAGGGGCACCCTGGCCTGAGCAAGATCCTCTGGTGCGTGATGGCCACGGCTCGATCAGCGAATCGGACCGGGCCTGGTGGGCCTTCCAAGGGATCCAAACACCGGCGATTCCCCCTGGACTCTCCCCTCGATCGGGGAATCATCCGATCGACCGTTTCGTGGGATCAAGGCTTCACGCCAAGGGAATGGAGGCCGCTCCCGAAGCATCCCCCTCGACGCTGCTTCGACGGGTTTATTTCGACGTGATCGGACTGCCTCCCTCGCCCGAGGCCATCCGGGCCTTTGACGACAACCGTCGTCCGGATCGATGGACGCGTTTGGTCGATCGACTCCTGGCCGATCCGAGGTACGGGGAGCACTGGTCGCGACATTGGCTCGATCTCGTTCGCTACAGCGATTCCGACGGTTGGAATCAAGACGCCTTTCGTCCCCACATCTGGCGGTATCGAGATTATGTCATCCGGGCTCTCAATGAGAACAAACCCTATCCGAAATTTGTGCGCGAGCAATTGGCGGGCGACGAGATGCCAGGGAGCGATCCCGAGGCCCTGACGGCGACGGGGTATCTCCGGTTGGGAATCTACGAGTACAACCAGCGCGACGCCCGAGGCCACTGGAACGACATCATGAATGAGATGACCGATGTGACCGGTGACGTGTTTCTTGGAATGAGCATGGCCTGCGCACGCTGCCATGATCACAAGTTCGATCCGGTTCTCCAAAAAGACTACTTCCGGTTGCGTTCATTTTTCGAACCCGTCATCTGGCGTGACGACCTGACCGCAGCCAATGAGGAAGAGAAGGCTGCCTACCGAAGCCAGGAAGCCAATTGGGAAGGGGCCACGGCGACGATCCGCAGCGATCTGGAGGAGCTCCTCAAACCCTACTACGAAAAAAAATGGCTCTCGACAGTGGAAAAGTTTCCTCTCGACATCCAGGCCTCTTTTCACAAACCGGTGGCCGACCGGACATCGCTCGACCACCAGATGGCTTATCTGGTCTCCCGCCAGTTTCTCGAGGAAGGTGGTGGCCCCCTCAAGGCGATGTCAAAGGAGGACCAAGCGAGGCATGAGGCGTTGACGGCGCGGCTGGCGGCATTTGACTACCTTAAACCAAAAGCCCTCCCTCCGATTATGGTGGCGAGCGATTTCGAGGGTCCGCTCAGTCCGACGTTGATTCCAGAGGATCCCAATCGGGAGGAAATCAGACCGGGCATCCTCAGCGTCCTCGCCGATCCACAGCATCCATCCCTCCTGATCCCGGTTCCCGAGAGGGGTTCCGGACGACGGACGGCGCTGGCCCTATGGATTGGCGACGACCGCAATCCTCTGACCCCCCGCGTCATCGTCAACCGGGTTTGGCAGCAACACTTTGGGCAAGGCCTGGTCGCGACGCCCAACGACTTCGGGCACAATGGCCAACGCCCCAGCCACCCCGAACTCTTCGACTGGCTGACGAGCTATTTCATCTCGACCGGTTGGGACTTGAAGGCGCTCCATCGACTGATTTTGACCTCCCAGACCTGGAAACAAAGCGCCCGGCATCCCCAGGCCCAATCCTACCAGACCCTGGATCCGAAGGATGAACTCCTCTGGCGCCAACGCGTTCGCCGCTTGACCGGGGAACAGATCCGAGATGCGATGTTGGCGGCGACGGGCGAATTGACCGATCGCATCGGTGGGCCCAGTCAGGACGAGTCGGCTCCTTGCCGCGGCCTTTACGTCAAACAGTTCCGCAATCGAAACGACACCTTGTTGCACGCCTTCGACCTCGGCGGAGGCCTGAAAAGTGTCGCCGTTCGAAACACCACCACCACTCCCACTCAAGCCCTGCTGATGATCAACGGGGATTATGTGCTCGCGCGCGCCGGTCGGTTGGCGCTCAGCCTTCTCGCCCAATCGGTCTCCGATCCAGAACGCCTGGTGCGGCTGGCAATCCGGCGTTGCTGGGGACGGGAGCCCGAGGCTCACGAGTTGAGCGCCTCGCTTGAGTATCTCGGCAGCTCGCTTGATCCGCTTTCCAAGGAGCGGCTGGAGGACTTCTGTCATGTTCTCTTCAACTCCAACGAATTTTTGTATTTGGACTAGATGAATTAGGAGCACCGGGTATGAACGATTTCCTCGAGTTCGCGCCAAGCGACTCATTCTCACGTCGCGCCTTCCTCCAGCGCGCGGGGTTTGGCTTTGGTTCCATTGCCCTTCTCTCGCTGCTTCAGCGGGAATCGGGTTGGGCGGCCCCTCGACCAACCTCCCATTTCCCCGCCAAGGCGAAGAATGTCATCTGGCTCTTCATGGAGGGCGGGCCCAGTCACTTGGATTTAGTGGATCCCAAGCCCCTCCTCAACCGCCTGGCTGGACAACCGCTTCCGCCGTCCTTCAAGGAACCGATCACCGCGATGGGTGAGAAGGGTGCTCCGCTTCTGCCCGCGCCCCGAACATGGACGCGGCATGGTCAGTCAGGCCTCTGGGCATCGGAATGGATGCCCAACATCGCCCGACACATGGACGATATCGCGGTGATCCGATCATGTTGGACCAACGGCATCAACCATTCCGGCGGCGTCTGCCAAATGAATACCTGTATCAATGTCGCTGGGCGCCCGTCCCTGGGCGCATGGGTCCATTATGGGCTCGGCAGCGCCAACCAGAATCTTCCCTCCTTTGTGGTCATCTGCGATAGCAACGGTCGCCCGGTCAACGGCCCCCGCAATTGGGGAAGCGGCTTCATGCCGGCCTCGCACCAAGGCGTTCGAATTCACGGAGCCGAAGCCGAACCAATTCGAAGTCTTCATGCCCCCGAGCATCACTCCGAGGCGCGGCAGGCCGAGAAACTTTCCCTCCTCCAGCGATTCAACCGAAAACACGCCCTCGAGCATCCCCAACAATCCGAGTTGGAAGCCCGCATCCGAAGCTACGAGCTGGCGTTCCGGATGCAGGCGACGGCTCCGGAAGCCGTCGACATTTCCAGGGAGACCGAGGCCACCCAACAACTTTACGGGCTGGGTCAGAAGGAGACCTCTTCCTTCGGGCGCAATTGTCTGCTCGCGCGCCGATTGATCGAACGGGGGGTTCGTTTCGTCCAGCTCTACAATGGCACCGGCAGCAAATGGGACTCCCACTCAGGCATTGAGAAGAATCACTCCCGACTATGTCACACGATGGATCAGCCGATTGCTGGTCTTCTCCAGGACCTCAAACAAAGAGGCCTCCTCAAGGAGACCCTGGTAGTCTGGGGAGGTGAATTCGGCCGAACCCCGATGAGCGAGAAGGGGGATGGGCGCGATCACAATCCGACGGGTTTCTCCATCTGGATGGCCGGGGGCGGGGTGCAGGGCGGGCAAGTCATTGGTCGCACCGACGAACTCGGACTTTATGCCGTTGAGGATCGCATGCACGTGCGTGACCTCCACGCATCGATCCTGGGATTGTTGGGGCTCGACAACATGAGCTTGACCTACGATCACAAGGGCCGTCCCGAGCGCCCGACCCTCAACGAGGGCCGCTTCAATCGCCAGCTCATCCGCGCCTAGCTTCAATCTATCGGTGCTTCCCTCTCACCCGCCTCTCCAGAGGGTTCAAGATCGCTTCGGGATTCTTGGGGAAGCTCGTCGCCGCCAACCGGCCCCTGAGACCCCCTTCCTCACCCCCTTTCCCGGGGACCGGGCCAGCTAAAGCCTTGCCAAAACCCTCTCGCTCAGAAAGATTCGCTGCTCGGATTAAAGCAAGCATTATGAGTGAGAAGAAGTGTCGTTGGGGGTTCTTGAGTGCCGCATGGATTGGCATCAAAAACTGGCAATCCGTCGCCTTGAGCGGCAACGGCGAGATTGTCGCAGTCGCCAGCCGGGATCAATCGAAGGCTAACGCTTGGATTGATGAATGTTCGAGTCATGTTCCCTTCCCTCATCGTCCCGAAGCGGTGGAAGGCTACGAGCAACTGCTTGCCCGGGACGATATCGATGCGGTTTACATTCCCCTTCCCACTGGCGTTCGCAAGGAGTGGATCATCAAAGCGGCGGAAGCCGGAAAACACGTTCTCTGCGAGAAACCCTGTGGCATCAACGTAGCCGAGGTTGAAGAGATTCTGGCGGCTTGCCAAAAAGCCGGCGTTCAGTTCATGGACGGCGTGATGTTCATGCATTGTGGTCGACTGAAGGATCTCCGCGCCAGGATCGATGACGGGACCTCCCTCGGACGCCTCCGCCGGATCAATTCGCAGTTCAGCTTCTGTGCTCCCGAGGATTTTCTGACCGGCAACATCCGAATGCACAGTGA
>DEAY01000223.1:0-153 GCA_002348345.1 Verrucomicrobia bacterium UBA2970 | reverse complement strand
AACATCCGAATGCACAGTGATCTCGAGCCCCTCGGCTGCCTGGGGGATCTGGGATGGTATAACATCCGGTTCAATCTCTGGGTGATGAACTATGAAATGCCCCAGTCGGTCACCGGGGTGATGCTGCAAGGGGCCTCCCGCCCCGACAGTCCC
>DEAY01000141.1 GCA_002348345.1 Verrucomicrobia bacterium UBA2970 | reverse complement strand
GGGCGAACGAGGGGAGGTCGTGATCCGCGGACATTCGGTGATGCAGGGCTACTTTAATCGTGAGTCATTAACAGAGGAGGTGTTTCGCGGGGGATGGTTCCACACCGGGGACGTCGGTAAGACCGATGACGACGGATACCTCTATATTGTTGACCGGACCAAGGACATGATTATCCGGGGCGGGTTCAACGTCTATCCCCGAGAAATCGAGGAAGTCCTGGCGACCCATCCGGCCGTCTCACTTTCTGCCGTGATCGGAATTCCTGATGATAAGTATGGGGAAGAGGTGATGGCTTTCATTGTTCTCAAGGAAGGCACAACGGCAACTGAAGATGAATTGATCGGCTGGTCGAAGCAGGAGATGGCGAGCTACAAGTATCCCAGGGTGGTTCGTCTTGTCGACGCGCTTCCGCTCGGAGCCACCGGCAAGGTGCTCAAGAAGGAACTGAGAACTCAGCTCGAGGCCGGGGAAATCTAGGGAGAAAAGGGGGAGTGGAGGGCTGCGTTCTATGATTGGAATCGCCCGTTAACGAGAGACGAACGATGGTAGAACGCTTCTTGATTGCTTGGATGCTTTGTCTGTCATTCGGAGCAAGTGTCGCGACGGGTTATGCCGCCGACCGGCCCAATATTCTGTTCATTTTCTTGGATGACTTCGGGTGGAAGGACTGCTCCTACATGGGGTCCGATTTTTATGAGACGCCGGAGCTGGATCGTCTGGCGGGCGAAGGGATGGTGTTTACCGATGCCTATGCGGCTGCGGCCAATTGCGCACCCTCACGGGCGTCCCTGTTATCGGGGCAATACACCCCTCGACATGAGATTTATAACGTGGGCACGCGGCCCCGAGGCGATCGCCGTTATCGTCGATTGGCCCATGTGCCTGGCCGGGATGTCTTAAAGCTCGGTATCAAGACCTGGGCCGAGGTGGCGCAAGAATCAGGCTATCGCACGGCGACGATTGGAAAATGGCATCTGAGCCCAGATCCGAGGCCCTATGGGTTTCATGTCAACGTCGGAGGGGGGATGTCGGGGAGTCCTCCTAAGGGTTATTACCCTCCTCACCCGGGAGTTCCGGGCCTCGGTGATGCGCCCCCGGAGGAATACCTCACGGACCGCTTGACCGATGAGGCCGAGGCATTCATCCGGAGTGTTCCGTCGCAGCCGTGGCTCGTTTACCTGACTCACTTTGCCGTCCACACGCCGCTTCATGCTAAGCGTGAGCTTCTCTCGAAATACGAAGGAAAACCGAAAGGCGAACTTCATGACCACGTGGCCATGGCGACGATGGTAGAGGCGGTCGATGACGGCGTGGGACGGTTGAGGCGGTTCTTGGAGGACCGAGGGGAATGGGGAAACACCATTGTTCTGTTTTCGTCAGACAACGGCGGTTTTGGTCCTGCAACGGATATGGATCCTCTCAAGGGTTATAAGGGGACCTACTATGAAGGAGGGATTCGTGTTCCTTTTTTTGTTCGTTGGCCCGGAGTGGTCAGGGCCGGGGCTCGGTCGGCGGAGCCGATCATCGGAGTGGATTTGCTGCCGACGCTGTGTGAGATGATGGAAGCGCCCCTCCCGGTAAACCAAAGGGTCGATGGCGTGAGTCTTGTTCCGCTTTTGAGTGGCCAGAAGACTCGATTGGCACCACGTTCGTTGTTCTGGCATTTCCCAGCCTATCTCCAAGCTTACTCAGTCACCAATGAGCAACGGGACCCCCTATTTCGATCACGTCCCTGCAGCATCATTCGGGACGGGCACTGGAAATTGCACCACTATCTCGAGGACAACGCTGTTGAGTTGTACGATCTATCAACCGATATCGGTGAGCGTTACAACCTGGCCTCCATCCATCCGAATGTCGCGAGTCGATTGCGAGAGAAGCTGGAGAGCTGGCGCGTGTCCTCAGAGGCGGCGATGCCGGAGGGGCTGAATCCACTCTATGACCCTCAAATGGAAAAGGCGGCCTTGCTCAGGGCCAAAGAATAGGGACAGGGGAACGATGGTCCGCAGGGGATTGATGACTGCCATCGCCAAGGGATGGGCCTCATCACCGAGCATCTGCGGGATGGGAGGAGCGGACGTCGGGTTGCCAGGAAAATCCAAGGCTACTGATAGCTTCGAAGAGCTATCCAGAGGGCGAATACCAGGATGATCACCAGTGCCCCGAGGATGAGGTGCCACGCTTCGATTGGTTTCGGATGTCCTTTGGTGGAGGGCTTACGCCGTCGTCGGTTTTTTGCCATCTTTTTGGTTTCGAAGGGTTAGGAGTTCTATTGTTGTTGCAGGGAAAGCCAATGAAGGGCCGCTTGGGGAATACTCTCATGGCCCCCGTCGAAGATTGTGACTCGAATGGAGCCAGATGTCTTGCGGAACAAGGGTTGTTTTTCTCCATAGTGAGGGTCGGACAAATCGTCTTGGACGAGGGAGGTCGGCAATTGAGTGGCTCCTGTTAATTCCAGGATGGTTTCCGCCGGGATTTGATCAGTCTGTGGAACGAGAGAATTGAAGGCGTTGAGCGAGTGGCTGATCGGGACACTTCCTTCATGCCCGTCTCGAATGCCAGCATTAATGTCGATCGGCAATGAATGGCCGTGATGAAGCCAGTTTCTGGGGGAACGGTAGAGGTATTGATTCCTTGTGGATTCTGATTGGTGAGGAGGGGCGCCAAAGACCTGGAGCATGTGTTTGGCGTAACGACGCCCCGTCATTTGGCATTCCGTATACCAGGCCGAAAGATCGAAAATGGGAACCCAGGCAGAGATGCCGGCCCAGATTTCTGGGTGGCGTCCCGCCATCAATAAGGCCATGTGACCGCCTCCCGAACTGCCCAGGAGGTAGATTCGTCGTTCATCGAGCCTGGTGTGCTTCCGGACGTGAGCGACCGCGTCAAGGACATCCTGAACCGCTAGGTCAGAGCCACAACCTTCCCGACTCCAGTTTGGTCCTCGAAAATTGGGGTGGGCAAAGGCCCATTTTTGTTTAATGCACCATTCGGCGAGGGGAATGCCCGCTTTTTGTCGATAGTCTCCGCTCCAGGAGTGGAGGGCGACTAAGAGTGGGAAAGTCGAGTCAGGTTCGCGTGGAAAATAGTAAAGACCCGGTTGTTTGGATTGATCGATCGAGCTCTCCACATGGTGTTCGATGACCAGCTCGGGATATTGTTGAGTTGCCGCTGTCGCTAGCGTGTTCCCTAGAAGTAACATCATGCCGTGAAAGGCCAGATAAATTCGCAAAGGAGTCCTGGGGGGCACCCGGAAACACTAGGGTGGTTGGATGGCTAAATCAATTCTCTTAAGTCTCAGCTTCTTGCCGTTCCGTTAATTCAGGCGGAGTTTGAGCCAGCATTAGATGGAGTAATGATTGATTTCCTTCTCGATCGATTTGTTTTGGCCGTTTTTTCTAGGGCTGCCTTCTAGGGCCCTCTGGAGTTCCGCCATGAGGATCTTTTGATCGTAGGGCTTTCTGATTAACCGAAATATCATGCTTTCTTCTTCTTTCTCCTGCCGGCTCGTGTATCCGGAAAGAAGGATAATCTTGATCTTGGGATAATGTTGACTCGTCCATTGGGCTAATTGAAACCCATCCATTTCTCCAGGCATCAAGACGTCTGAGAGAAGCAGATCGACATGATCTCCTGACTTGAGGATGTGTTGCGCCTGTTCGGCATTTTCAGCTTCATAGACCTCATAACCCAGCCGTTGAAGATCGCGAGTGGTGATTTTTCGGACTCTGGGTTCGTCCTCGACTACTAGAACGATCCCATGGTGGTTATAATCTTGGGAGGGAGCCTCCTGAATCGTAGAGGATGAAGCGGTCTCGGGGACTGTGTTTGGGTAGAATAGGGAAATACTGGTCCCACGTGGTGTGGATTCATCAATGAGGCAAGCTCCCCCTGATTGTTGGGTGAATCCATAGACCATGCTCAGGCCTAACCCGGTTCCCCGTTCCCGTTCCTTGGTGCTAAAGAACGGTTCAAAGATATGCGATAAGTGATCGGGCGAAATCCCTTGACCCGTATCCTTGATCGTGATTCGAACGTAGGTTCCGAGTTTCAGCCCTGTCCCCAAAGAATCATTTAAAGTCTGGTGATGAAGACTGGTCGAAATGGTGATGGTGCCGCCCTCGGGCATCGCGTCTCTCGAGTTGAGGGTCAGGTTCAGTAAAGCGTTTTCAAACTGAATCGGGTCGATATTGATGTATAAGATGTCAAAAGAATACTCCGTCTCAATCGTGATGTTTTCGCCCAGACTTCTAGAGAGGAACCGGATTGATTTGTCAATGGAGTGGGAGATGTTCGTGATTATCGGTTTGAGTTCTCCAGTGCGAGCGAATCGGAGTAGGCTCTGTGTGAGTTCGGCTCCATCCTGGGCGGCCACGATCGCGTCATCCATGGCTTCCGCGGTTTCTTCATCGATCAGTCCGGTATCATCGCGGAGATAGATCAGGTTGCCAATGATGACGGTCAATAGATTGTTGAAATCGTGCGCGATGCCTCCCGTTAATTGACCGACAGCTTCCATCTTTCGAGCCTGTTGTAATGCTGCATTCTTCTCGCGAAGCTCGGTAATGTCCTGGCCCACGCCGATGACGCCGACGATGTTATCCTCGATGTCTCTGCGGGTGGTGGCGTTGAGGAGATGCTTGGCCTGCTCCTCAAGCAAGCGGATGGATTGTTTGCTAGCGACCGCAAAGGTAATGCCGAATACGGTTGATGTACAAATGCAAAGGGAGAGTAAGGACGGGGATTCACTAAATGGGGCCAAGATTCCTAAGTCCTGGCTTGTGTTGCCGCCTTGGAGCAGCATTTCTAGGGTGAGTGCCAAAAACGGGATGAGGAGACCTACCGCTGACGCGATCAACGAGTTCTTGATAGGCGATTGACTCCTCGGTGTTATTTGCATGTTTTGAGCGCCTTAAATCGGACATAAAAACTGCATGATTAACACTTTCAACACAAGCAGAATTGACTTCCAAGAAGTTTGCCATTTCCCGCCAGAACGGTGCTCCCAGATTTCAGATTCTTCTCAGTAGACGTGAGATAAGCGAGCTGATTTTACCTGTTGAAACGGAAAGTTGGCCTTGCTAGTTTTCTCCAGCCGGAGAGGGCAGATCCTGTGGGGGTGGAGCCAGTTTTCTATTCGGAGGAAAAGTGGTTAATCGGCCCGCCCAGTTTGTTATCGCCTTTCAGTGCCAATGTAGCTCAGTGGTAGAGCAACGGTTTCGTAAACCGTCGGTCAGGAGTTCGAATCTCCTCATTGGCTCCATCTCCGTTTTCGATCGCAATCCTTATTCGAGAGCCATGAACCTGAGGACTGGCATTCTCGTAGCGCTGTTCATTCTGCTGGTTCCCGGGGGAGCTTGAAGCAGCGGAGTGCGAAGCCGATTCCTTGATCGAATCGATCACCAAACATGTCGTCCGCTCCAACCGCAGCGGCTAAGCAGTGACCTGGTTTCATCCCCGCGCTTGTCGGATACCGCTTCAGGGCTCCCGGTCAGAAACGATCTTGATGACACTGCAGACCATTGGCGGAAGTGATTATTTTGGTCCGGTTCACTGGAGTGAGACCCACGACCGAGGAATGACCTGGCCGGTTCCTGAAGCGATCCCGGCCTTTGGGCGGCAGGCCGTTCGGGGCTCCTCAGGTCTCTCCGCCGGTGTTTGTGAAGTGGTTCCTCAGTTTCATCCAAGAACGGGGACCGTTTTGGCACTGGGGCATGTGGTGTTTTATCGGCAAGAGAAGTTTTCGGTCAGCGAGCAGTTGGCTCGCTATCCGGTTTATGCGGTAAGATCTGCGGATGGAAGATGGTCTGAGCGTCGTATTCTTGAATGGGACGATCTGCGGGGTGCATTCATTTACACCAAGAATTGCGGTCAACGGGTGGTGTTGCCCTTGGTCGGCGATGGGATGGGGGACCCAGACGGAGTTGCTTTGATGGGGAATTTTAATATCACGCACGTCGGGCCGTTGGAATCATGGGGACGGTCGGCGAGTGGTTGCCTCGGAACGGGGCGCGAGGGGATTTGCTGATGGCTCGAATCCGCTGGCGGAGGTCTAAGGACTTATTCGATTAACCCTAACCTCCTGATCAGGGGCAACGCCGCCGACGGGTTCCGTGGGTGTTATCGGGGAATCGATTTTCGTAGAATGCTGGGAAACGCACCCAATCTGAGAGGTTTTTGGCGAGGGTGACGAAAGTCGCTGATTAGCCGGTTCCAAAGCTGAATCGCCCAGTAATGGGCCTAGATCGATCACTTTCCTGATGTTCTTTTATTAGGGTTTGATGTAAAAAATGTTTCCAAATATTCTCACGGTGGTGCAGAATCCCGCCGTTCCCAACCGAATAAAAGTTTGATTATGAAAAATTCTGCCTCGGTTATTCCATGTCTTGGTGCGCGAGTTGTTTTCCTGTTTGGGCTCGTGTTATCCCTCACGCTCGCGTCCCAGGTCGCAGGGCAAGTCAACATCTTCATTGATTTCGGTGGCACAGAGGGAAACGGTTCGGGAGCATCTCCGGACCCCTGGGTGACCATTGATAGTTTGATTGAGGACGAAGCGGTCGATCTTGGCGACGGTGTGACGATGACGCCATTGGATGATGGATTCACTCCGAATAACCCAGCACCTCCGAACGAGGATGCGGAGTACGATGGCGTTCCGATTCCCCATGAGGCGCGTAATGATTATTTGTATAAATCGGTGGACACGGCCGGAACCGAGGCCCGCTTGAAGATTGATGGGTTGCCGAGTGGCACTTACAACATAACGGTTTTTGAAGGGAGAACCACCGATGCGGGTCAGGTCGCCAAAATCTGGACCGACGAGGAGCCTGTTGACGAGAATACCGGCAATTTCGCGGGAGGCAGTGCGACCGTTGTGGTGACGGTCAAGGCGGGGCAACCGCTTTGGTACAAGCATTTGGAGGATAATTCTGGTGGGATCAGTGGGATGCTCATCCGTCAAGTCAAGGCTCCGGGGTTTTCGGCAGTTCTGATTGACTTCGGTGGCACTGAGGGTAATGGCGCAGGAGCTTCTCCGGATCCCTGGGTCACCATTGATACCTTGATCCAGGACGAATCCGTTGACCTTGGTGGTGGCCTCACGCTGACGCCGCTGGACGACGGATTCACCGCCAACAATCCCGCTCCGCCGAATGAAGAAGCCGAGTATGACGGGTTTGTCATTCCTCTGGAGGCCCGCAATGACTACCTCTACAAGAGTGTGGACACGGCCGGAACGGAGGCACGGATGCGGATTGATGGTCTGCCCGGGGGTGTTTTCAACGTCACCGTCTTTGAAGGACGCACCACGGATGCCGCTCAGGTTGCTAAGATTTGGACCGGACAGGAACCCGGATCGGAGAATACGGGGAGTTTTGCGGGGGACAGCGCGACCGTAACGGTCACTGTCACCGCAGGTGAGCCACTCTGGTACAAACACCTCGAGGACAATTCGGGCGGGATCAGCGGGATGATCATTCGTCGGGTTGGGGCTGCCGTTCAGGCGCCGTTTCAGGTTGATTTCGGCGGTTCCGAGGGAAATAGTTCTGGTCCCTCACCGGAACCGTGGGTGACGATTGATGTGCTCAATGAGGACGAACCGGTTGACCTGGGGCGGGGAGTGACCTTGACGCCTTTGGATGATGGCTTCACCCCTAACAATCCGGCTCCTCCTGGGGAATCGGCTCTCTACGACGGAATCGTCGTACCCTCAGAAGCGCGGGACGACTATCTCTACAAGAGTGTCGACACCGCGGGGACCGAGGCGCGTCTGAGAATCGACGGGCTTTCGGCAGGAACTTACAACGTGACCGTGTTTGAAGGACGGACGACCGATGCCAGCCAGTTCGCCAAGATTTGGGTCGGGGACGAGGAACCGGCGGAGGAGAATACGGGGAGTTTCGCGGGGGGGAGCGCCACGGTGGTCGTGATCGTGGCGGGAGGGGACACTCTGTGGTACAAGCATTTGGAGGATAATTCGGGCGGGATCAGCGGGATGATCATCCGCCAGACCAGTGCCGATGATTCACAGGCATTCCTGGCCGGGGCCTTTGGGTCGGCCGGCGGGTTTACCGGTCTGATTTCCAGCGCCGGTTCGGTTGATCCGGCAAGCCTTCAAGCCGTGCTGAACGGGGAGGCTGTTGAGGTGAGCTCGACGAAGGAGGATGATGTGATTCGTTTTGCCTACTCAGTCAGTGGCCCCCCCTTGCCTGCCGAAAGCGTTAACGAACTAGAGATTTCATGGCAGGCTGGTGGCGCGACATCCTCCCAGTCGACAACCTTCAGCGTGGGGCGCTTTACTCATGCAACCCCGGACCTGGCGTTAGCGGATGTGGTAACCTCGCAACGGGGCTTCTTGTTCCGTGTCGTCCAATCCGCCGAGGGTCTTGCCAATAGCACTGCACTGCGGGAGGATCACCTGGCTGGACTGGTCGGAGGTGACAATGTGGCCGATGATGACGGGTCCGACAATTACGTGTGGACGATTCCCTTGGTCAATCTGGACGAGGGCGAAGCGAGCATTGGAGAGTTCAGCGATCGGGGCGATGGCACTGCAAGAGACGTGCGAGATGAGTTGATCCCGGGAATTCCGGGTACGACGGGGAGCACTGACAACATCACGGCCGAGATCAACACGGTGGTTCGGATCCCTGAACCCGGGCTGTATACCTTCGGATTCAACTCGGACGATGGGTTCAAGACGACCATCGGAACCGATGCGGCCGATTCCGTCCTGGCGGGTGGTTTTGACGGAGGCCGTGGTGCCGCCACCACCACCTTTAACGTTTTCTTCGAGGTGGCCGGTGATTATCCCATGCGCTCGATCTGGTATGAGGGCGGCGGCGGCGCCAATTTGGAGTGGTTCACGAATTCACCCACCAAGGCGCTGCTCAACGATACCGACAACGGTGGTCTGGTAACCTATGCGGTCGTGCCCGATCTGCCGGCCAAGGTCACATCGGTATCCCCCAGTGGCGGCGAGCGCGATGTCGATCCGGAAGCGCCGATCCGCGTTCGGATTGAGGACCAATCGGGTTCGGTGGATGTTGATTCGGTTTCTTTGACCTTGGACGGGAACGATCCAGGCGCTCAAGTGAGCAAGGATGACGGGGTCACGACGATTAGTCTCGATCGGTCCGGTCAGCTTTGGGATCCGATGCAAATGGTGACGGCAACCCTCAGTTACGCGGTGGCTGGCGAGACGCGTACCGTCAGTTGGTCGTGGACGACCGTTGATTACATTTCGTTGCCGACCGTGGGCTTTCGATCTGATGTGGGGACAGGCTCCGATCGGGGGTTCGTCTTCCGAGTACACCAACTCGAGGGCGTGCGTGCCAATAGCACTCGTGAAGTCGAGGCACAGTTGGCCGGGGAGCGGGGCGAGAATTTCGCCGATAATTTTGGTGGCGGCAAAGATTCCACCGATCCTAATCGGCCGGGAGTGATTTTCGAGTTGGATGGGGTTATCAACTTCGACCAGAACGCCGGGGCAGTCGGGGTCTTTCGTGAGCGGGGAGACGGAAGTCTGATTGACCGGGCTGATGACTTTATCCCCGGCATTCCCGGAATCGACGGGAGCACCGATAACATCGGGGCGGAGATCCTCACCTACATCGAGTTCCCCGAGCCGGGATTCTATCGAATGATCTTCAACTCCGACGATGGATTTCGAGTGACCTTGGGGCATGAGCCGAGTCTGGAAGGGATCGAGTTGGGTGTCTTCAATGGTGGTCGTGGTGCTGCCGATACCCTGTTCGGCTTTGGGGTGAAAAAGGCCGGCGTCTATCCAGTGCGGGCGATCTGGTATGAAGGCGGCGGAGGGGCCAACCTGGAATGGTCGACCAGCGACGGGAATAACAGGGTTCTGATCAACGATCCCGAAGGGGGCCTCAAGGCCTTTCGCGGTCGGTCCGGGGAGATTGATGATGAGGAAGACCTTCCTGAGCCGGGGATGATCAATTCGATCTCGGTTGTCGGCGAGAACGTTGTCATTGAATACACCGGGACGCTGAGCAGTTCGGCGGTGGTGGATGGGGCGTTCGCACCCGTCGCAGGGGCAAGCTCTCCCTATACCGTTTCGCCGAGTCAAGCCTCCGAGTTCTTCATTGCTCAATAGGAGCCAAGGCTCTCGATTTGCTCGATGCCTTTTTGACCGTGGGACGGCCGACGGGACACCGGTTCCCATCCCCAGGCAGCGGCGATTTGCTGAGAATCGTCTGCCGGGGATGGTGCCTCGGCCTGTTGCTCGGAGTTTCCGCGTCCAGGACAGCGCTGTCGGCGGAATTGACGGTCTCCAGGAACGAGGTGGCCTTGACCCACCTGGACTATGCCTTTGCGGTTAGTCCCGACGCCCGCGGTGTGCCCAAGATCGATTGGAAGCGATACCGATCCCGCCCCGAGAAAGTCGTCACTTCGGTGGTGGAGGGGGTGGTTCTTGAGAATCGATATTTTCGAGCGACGATCCTGCCCTCCATGGGACGCCTCCATTCGTTCGTTAACCGGGAGACGGATCGTGAGCTGCTTTACATCAATCCCATAGCGATCCCACTGGGAGCCAAGAACGATACGGGGTTCTGGATGACCTGGGGCGGGATTGAGCATGTGATGCCGCGGGGTGAACATGGAACGAGTCATGCGTTGTCCTGGCAGTGGGAAATCATCGAAAAGGGTGATTCACGGGTTCGCATCAAGATGACGTCGATCGAACCCTTGACCGGCCTCCACCATGAACTGGTTTATCAAGCGCGGGCGGGGGACGCCGATCTATCGACTCTGATTCGGGTGACCAATCCAGGCGATTCAACAGTTCAGTATTCCCATTGGACGACGGCAACCCTGGCCCCGGGTGGTCTGGGGGGAGTGACCGCGAAGACAGAGCTGATTGTGCCGGCGGACGCGTTCGTGCCAGACGATCGGGAATTCAATGGTTGGATGGAGGGCTTGGTGGGCCCGACGACGACTGCCCCGATTCGATTTGTTGGTGCATGGAAGGACATTGGCGATCTGATGGCGACGCCTTTGAGCGATGGCTATTATGCGGTGGTTTGTCGTGAAATAGGCGAGGGATTCCTGCGGCAGTTTCCGCTGTCGACGACCCCTGGATTTGACATCTGGGGGTGGGGCTTTCCGGTTTCCGAAAAGCGTCAGCGTGAATTCACGCGTCGGTTTCCCAGCAATGGTTACATTGAGTTCTGGAATGGAACGGTGCATGGCTTCAGCGATGAAAGCCTGGGGAGTATCAAGGCAGGGGAAAGCGTTGAGTGGGAGGAGAAAATCCGGGGATTTGTGGTTTCCCACAACGCGGGACCGGTCAGAAAGCTCATCAAGGAAATGCTAAGGGATTAGTTTTGTCATGATCTCTTGCTCCACGTGACCTTGGGCTTGGTTTATCCTGTAGATCGATGAGGCGTTCGCCTTTGATTCTTTTCCTCGACCCTGCTTGTTAGTTTTGAACGGCAACTCCTCATCACGGTAGCTTTGTTTGTCGGATTACGGTTGACAACTTCGGGTTTGAGAGTCTGACTTCGGGTAATCCATATTGACCAAAGCGATTTTAGGAATGCCGAATACCGCCATTTATGAGGATTCAGCTTCGGCTGTCAAGGGTGGGGGTGCGGCCGCATGGTTGCTGGTCGTTTTGCAGATTTAGACCCGAGTGAGCAGAATGCAATCACAGCACGTTCGTAGCTTTTCGATTTCTGGGATTCGCACCGGGCTTCGCAGTTTCCTGTTGGCCGGATTTCTCTATGGCGGAGGAATCTTGGAGGCACAGTTTATTACACTGAGTCGCCCCGAAGATCCCAACAAAGGCTCCAGTGATGGGAATTGGACAGCAAACGCATCAGATATTGTCGCAAGCACCACCTACCCCTATCTCCAATATCAATTCCTCTCGAGCAATTCAAAGGTTCAATTCAAGCTACGGTTGGAGAAACTCGCATCAAATTCAAAGTTGAAGGTTCAGTCAGCGAATACGCTCATTGATTTGAACCGAGACGGTCTCCCGGAATTCGCCATCATTCTAAAAGTGGTCGAGTCCGGCGGATCCAACAGATTTGATGAAAGCGATCCTGCGGATTTTGATCCGGCAACGGGAATCGTTGTCGACAGCACTGACCACTATACCTACGAGCTTTACTTCCTGCCTTTGGAAGATGATGGATCTGCTGATGCGAATACTCGTCCGAACACCACAACGATCAACAGTTCACAAAAGTTTCTGATCTATGACTCTGATGAGGATGAGTCGGATGATGCCTCAAGCAATCCGCAATCCGGCAATACGTATAATTCGAGTTTGCAGATCAGGTATGCTTTGAGTCCCGAGACGGATGTCGATAGTGATGGTGACACCGAGAACTATTACACGTTTGAGTTCGATCTTCTTGCTTATACGCGATTCGCGGCGGTGATGAGTGGCTTGACAGGATTCGAAGCGACGGAAAGCAGTTGGCCTACATCAACCCAATTCTACGGTGCCACCGTTTCGGCAACCCAGGATAACAGCGTCAATGGTGATATTGGCGGGGGTGCATTTGATGGGACAGAGGGGGGGAATGACATCACTGGGTCAAACGCTGAGATGAATGTGCAAGGAAATTCCACGGACATTACCGATGGAGATCTGACTCCCACTAGTTCAGATCATACGGATTTCGGAGATGTGGATATCTCCTCTGGTTCGGTGACGCGAACATTTACGATTCAAAACCTGGGAAATGGAACGCTGACGTTGGGGAGTAACGCGGTC
>DEAY01000197.1 GCA_002348345.1 Verrucomicrobia bacterium UBA2970 | reverse complement strand
CAATCCGGGTGTAGCCCTCAAAATTCCCAAAATGACCGATCGCGACAATATCATTGCCTGCCTCCCGGTCAGTGGATCGGGCCAGATGCTCCGTTCCGGTCACCGTAAAGCACGCTTCCGTGGCCGCCTCTGACATGAAAGCCATTCGAATGGCGCTGGCGTAGTTCTCCCCCAATCGCCGAAAGTTCTCCTTCGCCACCGCGGCAATCTTGTCGGTCGACCATTCCTTGCCGAACACGAGGGTCAGATTCTCGATCGCCCGCACCCGATGCCGACGATCGAGGTGAAATGCCCAACCACCGACGATTCGCCCCATCCACGCCACCCGACGAAGCGGAAAGCAGCGAATGAAGGAGATCGCCAGGCTCAGGCCCATATAGGTGATCGCTGCTTTCATTCCTCAGCGAAAACAAATCTTCCCGACACAATCGTGAAAATCCTTCGCGCCCTCTGTAATCTTAATTTCGACTCGCATGAAGAAAATCGGGAGATCCCGTCGATCCAACTTGGGAAATCGAACGGCATCCTTCTGGGTCGTGATGATCATCGCGGCGTCCCGTTTGACACTCCGGTTAATGACGTCGAGGACTTCCTGCTGAGTAAAGCGATGATGATCTGCAAAACGTCTTTGATAGACCAGTTGATTTCCTAGCTCGATCAGACTTTGTTCAAAACTCTCTGGTTGTGCAATGCCGCTCAAGGTCGCGACCTTGAGTCCGTGCACCTTGTCGAGCTCAAGCCGCTTTCCCGTGAACACATCTTCAAAATAAAGCGGATGGTGAACACATTCGATGATGCCGGCCCTCGGATTGAATCGATTAATCTGCTGCCGCAGTTCCCCTGTATCGCCGTCGCTCTTGGTGATGAAGATCGTCCCCGCTCGACGCAAATGGGACGGAGGTTCCCGCAGAATACCTCGCGGGAGAAGATAACCGTTCCCAAATGGCTTTTGGAAATCGATCAAGACGACATCATGACGACGCCCTTTGAGTTTCCAGTACTGAAAGCCATCATCGAGAAGGAGGGTATCACAACCATAGCGTTGAATGGCAAAGCGACCGCTCTTGACCCGATCCTTATCCACCAGGACCACTACGTCCTTTAAATTGGATGCCAACATGTATGGTTCATCCCCCGCCATCTCGGAGTCGAGAAGGAGGGAGTTTCCATCCGACACGACCCGAGGCGGTGTCGTTTCGCTGCGGAGGAGAATCCGATTGATCAATCGTCGATGAAAGGGGGCTGGTTTTGAGCGATACCCTCGAGACAGAATCGCAACCTTCCGACCTTCATCCTGGAGTTCGCGCGCGAACTTTTCGACCACCGGCGTCTTTCCGGTCCCTCCCACCGTCAGGTTACCGATGGCAATGACCTGAACCCCCAGGGTGGTATCGCGGAGCAGTCGAAAACTGTAGAGGAAATGCCGAATCTTGACCGCCGATTTGAAGACCTGGGAAAATCCAAAAAGAACGAGCCGGACCAGAGCCGCCCGATTGCTCCGTCGATGCCCTTCGATGACATCGAGCACAACGGTTTCGATTGACTCGGTCCACGACCGCACGAGCTCTCGCATTGGCGGCAGTTTGCCCATCTCCCGTTCAGAGGGCAAGCGAGAGGTCCCAAGCGCCGTTTGAGATCAAAAAACGACGGCTATATCGACACAACTTTATTGTTTTATTTTGTTAAAAACACGACATTAAATGCAAATATTGACAATATAAATCACTGATCACAAAAGATTTGCATAACTTTTAAGTTTTAACGGTGGTGATGAGCAGATCGTGGAACACAGCGCGTTCTGTGAATCAAAACGATGACTTGTTGACAGCCTTGGTGCGACCCTCTACTCTCCCTCCTCCCAGATTTGAATGGGGAATTTGGTAGGTGAGATTTCCCCCTACAACGCAGAGAGGAAGTGAGATAAATTGACTGAAATACGCCTTAAAAAGGGAGAGCCCGTTGAGAAGGCACTACGTCGCCTGAAGAAGAAAATTGATCGGGAAGGGACGCTAAAGCAGGTGAGGAATCACCGACATTTTGAGAAGCCGAGTGAGAAAAAGCGGCGAAAGATGAAAGTTGCCAAGTTTTCTGCAATGCTCAGCGCCCGATACGCGGATCTCTAGACGAACTCAGACTTCATTGAATTCCTGTCGACGGCGAGGCCTTCCCCTCGCCGTTTTTCATTAGCGGGGTCCGATCGTCATTCCGCCGTCACAGACCAGGGTTTGGCCGGTCACCAGGTCTGAGCCCTCAAGCAGCCCCAGAATGGCCGCCGCCACGTCTGGCGGCTCACAAACCTTCCCCAAAACCGATCGCTTCTCGTGCCCCTGACGAGCGGTATCATAGTTGTCTCCCAACCCGTTCTGGGTCCAGTCATCGGCAATAAACCCCGGAGCCACCGAATTGACTCGGATCGACGGGCCCAACGCCCGGGCACAGGACACGGTCAGACTGATAAGGGCTGCCTTGGACGCGCAGTAGGCCATCGAACTTCCATTCCCGATGATGCCCGCCACGCTTGAGACGTTGACAATCTCCCCGCCACCGCTGGATTGCGCCAGGTAGGGCTGAGCCGCGCGGATACAATAGAAGGCCCCCTTGACGTTCGTTTGGAACACGCGATCCCAATGCTCGTCGGTCAACCGATTCAAATCGGCGAACGGAAGGAAGTCCGTTGTTGCGGCATTGTTGACCAGAACATCGAGTTGCCCAAACGCTTCAACGGTCTCGGAGACCAGGTGCCGACAGTCGGCTTCAACCGAAACGTCGGCTTGCACCAAGCGGACCTTACCCCCCTCCTGTTTGATGAGCGATTCAACCTCCGCACCTTCATCCATGGACTGACGACAATTCAACATCACCGCCCCCCCGCAACGAGCAATCGAAAGGGCCGTTTCCCGTCCCACACCCCGGCTCGATCCGGTGACAATCGCGACTCGGTTCTTCAGGTTCATTGCAAGGATAATCCCGCTGGCCAAACCCCGGACGCAATGCTAAAACCCAATTTTCTTCCATGAACACGCCTCCTTGCTGGCCTCGTTACCTCTTTCTGCTGCTGCTCGGCCCGCTCGGCTCGGAGGCCCACTGGCCGCGTCACACGATTGACGGCTCCTCTCAAGGAGCGGACGGCGTGCGCCTCGCCGATGTGAACGGCGATGGACAACTGGATGTCACGACAGGCTGGGAGGAGGGAGGACTCATACGAATCTACCTTCATCCGGGGCCTGATCTCGCAAAACAACCCTGGCCAGTTCTCACCGTGGGACGCGTCCGATCCCCGGAGGACGCGGTTTTCATCGATCTGAACGGAGACCAAAGGATGGACGTCGTCAGCAGCTGTGAGGGGAAAACCAAATCCATTTACGTCCACTGGGCTCCCCCCTCACTCCAGGACTATACCAACGAGGCCGCATGGAGGACCAATGTCGTTCCGTCGACTCAGTCAAAAGAGGCCTGGATGTTCGCGCTCCCCTGGTCCCAGGGTCCCGATCGGCCAGATTCCCTCATTGTGGGATCAAAGGGAGCCAACGCCAGCGTGTCGCAGCTCCAGATTCCCGAGATGGGCCGCCCGCTCGAAGCCTGGCGACTGCGGAGACTCTACGAGGCCGGCTGGATCATGTCCCTCAGATCCTTCGACCTCGACAACGACGGCGACCTCGACATTCTCGTATCGGATCGCAAAGGACCCAACAAAGGCGTCCTCTGGCTCGAGAATCCAGTCACCCCCTCCACCAACGAGTGGAAGGAACACCGAATCGGAGCAGACAACCAAGAGGTCATGTTCCTTGATGTTACTTCAGCAGGGAAAACTCAATCGCAAGTTCAGGTTGCCGTCTTTGCAAAACCCGCAACGATCTTCCTCTTCACTCGTCTCGATGCCCTCTCCCCCCGATGGCAAACAAAGACCTATCCGATTCAAGCCCACATCGGGACCGCAAAGGCCGTCCGGTTGGTCGATATCAATCAAGACGACCAACTCGATATCGTTGCCACCTGCGAACATGCGACCGAAGGGCGGTCCGGTGTCTTCTGGTTTCCCCTGCCCAACCGTCCGACCCAAACCATCCAACAAGTGCAGGATATCTCAGGCCCTGAGGGAATCAAGTTCGACCGCATCGAACTCGCCGACC
>DEAY01000140.1:1455-11417 GCA_002348345.1 Verrucomicrobia bacterium UBA2970 | reverse complement strand
CTAGGATTTCAGGAAAAAGACCGCGGTGTCGTTGGCCACGTCGATCTGGAGTGGACCGTGGAGGAACCGGGCCGCGTTGCCACGACGCTTCCCGGGAATCCTCAGCCTGGCTTTGCCCTGGGCTCCGGCACCCGGCAGACCACCAGCGTACTCGACCGCTTCGAATGTTCCGCCGCCCAGGGCAATCACCTGCAAACCGACAGGCCGGTAGGCCTGCGATCCGGTCAGTACCCAGCCGACGTACTCACCTTGCAGTCCAAAGTCGGGGCCAGCCGATTTTTCGTCGACAAAGGCTTGTTTGGCGTCCTGGCCGAAAGCCGGTGCGTCTGGAAGGGCTATTCCGATGCCGACCAACGCGGCCAGACCAGTCAATGCGAGGCGCGAGAACGACTTCCCGGTGGCTTGGAATCCCATGGCGATAGTTTCTCTACGAGGTTGTCAATCACTGCATGTTGCCAGAAGTCTCCAGTTTGACTGGCAGGTCGTACCGGTGGCAAGTCGGCCATGGTGTTGCAGGATCAACCGGGAGCAAACCGCCATCGCCCTCGGTGGATGTCAGATCCCTTGCGCCGTCCCTTTCGCTCATAGCTGGTGAGATAATCCATATCGTGCTGGGGCACGGTGAGATCGGGCAGTGCCAGTTCCTGGAAGGCTCCGTGGTGGTCGACCAGGGAGCGGATTGTCTGAAAGTACTCACCGACGTCAGACCAGGAATGCAGTTCGCCGCCCTCGACAAGGACGTTGGTGACCAGGTCGAGAAACACGTCGGTAAAGATGCGTCGTCGTCGGTGCTTGCGTTTCCACCACGGATCGGGGAAATACACGTGAACCGCGCTGACCGAGTTGGGGGCGATGAGTTTTTCGAGGGCCAGGTTGGCATCGCCGCCGAGGACCCTGGCGTTGGCCATCGCCCGTTTCTTCAATCGGCGTGCAGTCCGTCTTCCCTCGCGATAGTCGATCTCGATTCCGCAGTAGTTGGTTTCGGGATGAGCCAGGGCCGAGTTGACCAGGAACAGGCCTCGGCCACAGCCGATGTCGAGTTCGACGGGTTGGGAGTTGTCGAAGAACTCGGCCCAATCGAGTGATCCGCCAAGGTCATCCAGCGTGAGAAACCAGGGAGTGAGGTCCTCGGTCGGTGGTGGTCTCATCGGGATACCCCCCCGAAGTCCTCGGACTCCAGGCGTCTGGCCTCAGTCGATCTTTTGGTCGCGGTCGATGGGCACACCGAACATGCTGCCGCAGAAGACCATCCGGTCACTGACGAATCCTTGGAAATCAAACTCGGCGCGGCGATGCGGTCGGACCTTGGTCACCATCGCCATCAGCACCAGTCGATCACCCGGGAAGACGGGGTAGCGGAACTTCACGTCGTTCATGCCTCCAAAGCCGACGTAGTCGCCCCCCAGCACGTTGTACTTCCGGGCGTAGAAGCCCGCGAGTTGAGCGGCACATTCACACATGACGACCCCGGGCATCAGGGGAAACCCGGGCATGTGTCCGGTGATCCAGAATTCGTTGTCACCGAGATCCTTGTATCCGGCCAGGCTCTGTGATTCCCGGTCGACGGTCAGCACGGCGGTCAACTGTTCCATTTCGTGTCGCTGCGGATTCACCTTGCGGATCTCGTCGAGATCGAACTGTGGGTTGTCGAAATCGAGCGATTCGAGCGGGAATAGTGAGGGAGGTGGCATGGTGTTTTGGCGATCGGTTGTCTTGGGGAACGGGGGGCTAATCGATACCGAGCACGGTGAGGACCTGACTGAGGTCAGTCAAGAGTCGATCGGGCCGCAGCTTGGGGTCACGGATGTCGTCCTTGCTTGCTTCGAAGCTCGATCTGTCCCCGGCATACAGCGCGGTTTTCATTCCAAGTTGTTTGGCAACGGCGAGGTCGTTTTGCAGCCGGCTCCCGACATGGAGCACCTCGCCGGGCTCGATTCCAGATTCGGCCAATCGGTGCAGGCAGTTGCGGTACAGGGAGGTGGAGGGTTTGCGAAGGCCGACCTGGCATGAAAGTGTCATGGCGTTGGCGTCAAGCAATTCTCCGAGAGGCGGTAGTGTACCGTCGTGGCCGAGGACCCGCAACATTTGCACCAGTGTGAACGGTTGCGCGTCGGCCAGCAGCGTCTGGCAGTAACTTGACGAGGCGATCGTGGTGAGGACATTGGTTGCGCCTTCGGCTGCCTCGACTCCCTGCAGTCCCTGGTGAAAGAAAAAAGCGACCTTTTCGGAAAACTGCTCGATGTCTCCATAAAACGCTTCATCGATCTCGTATTCGTTTTGCACCAGTCTCTCGACCAGGGTTTTCCAGAGGTCCGTCGCATTCACCTGGGGGTAGTCTCCGGTGCGACCGGTGCCGGCCATTTCCTTCATCGCGAGACAGTCACGGTACTGGTCGTAGAGGTACTCCCAGGGCGCCCCGGCCTTGCGGCTCATGCTTTGCCACATGTTGAACGTCTTGATGGTCTTCTCCATCGCGACCTGCATTCTCAACTGCACCGGGTGATTCAGGTGCAGGCATCCGTCGCTGATCCGCAGCAATGTCCCGTAGACGCTCCAGGTCACCGCCGCGATCCCGTCAAGTGGCTTGGTGAACGGCGTGGCTTTGACCTGCTGGACCGGGGGAGGCACCGGCCAGGAGTGGTCCTGTCCATCGAGCCATTCGGCAAATTCGGAGAGAGACTGGGGCATGAGTGTTGATCGGTGGGAGAAAGTGAAAACCAGGTCCAGGTTCTGGGCTGTGCCTCTAGGGAGTGGGGGGATCAGCAGGATCGAGCCAGTCGTCGAGTGACAGCAGGGCCTGGCCACTGGCAAGAGGTTCACGGGTCATTTGCGAAGACATCAATTCCAGACAATCGATGGCGGCAGCACTCCAACGTTCCTCTCCGGTCAGTCGCGCCAGTTTCAGGAGGGCCGTGGCGGCCATCCCGTTGCCCGATGGGGTGGCGTTGTCGCTGGTGTGCTTGTAGCGAGCGATCAGTTTCTCGGAGTCGTCGGCCGTGAAAAAGAAGCCACCCGGGATGTTGGGCGGGTCCGCGGTGGGGTCACCAAACCTCGACAGAAGCAGTTCGGCCAGTTGGATCGCCCACCCGGAAAACTCGTCACCTGTCTCGTCTCGAGCAAGTTCACAGAGCCCATCGAGCAGGCAGGTGACGTCGTCCAGGAAGGCGGGAAAGCGTGGCTGGCCATCCTTGGTCGAGTGTCCGACTCGGCCATCGTCGTCTCGGATGGTCTTCCAGATGTCGCGTGCCGCTGCTTCGGCCGCCTGCCGGTAACAGGGTTTGTCCAATACCCGTGCGGCGGATGCCATCGCGGTGATCATCATCCCGTTCCAGGCGACCAACACCTTGTCGTCCCGGTCGGGTGCCACTCTCGCGGCCCGAGTCTCCAAGAGGGTCTCTCGGCACTCCTCGAGGATGGTGGCCAGTTCCTGTGGGTCGAGTTGGAGAGCGGCGGCAGCCTGGTCGTGCGGCTTGGGCCTGTTGAGGATGTTGGTGCCTTCCCAGTTGCCTTGGTCAGTGACGTCGTAGCAGTAACAGAATGCCTCGGAGGCTGCCTCACCCCGGTTCGCCACCAGCGTCGCTTTCACTTCCTCCCGGCTCCATACGAAGAACTTGCCTTCCTCGCCCTCGCTGTCTGCGTCCTGCGTGGCGTAGAAGCCGCCCCCGGGCGAGGTCATTTCACGGAGTACCCAGTCGAGTGTTTCACCGACGACATCTGCGTAGCGTTGTTCGCCGGTGGCTTGGAAACCGTCGAGGTAGGCCGGAACCAACAACGCGTTGTCGTAGAGCATTTTCTCGAAGTGGGGCACCAGCCATGCGGCGTCGGTCGAATACCGATGAAAACCGCCTCCGAGCTGATCGTACATCCCGCCGCCGGCCATGCGATCGAGTGTCAGCCGTGCGAGGTCCAGGCAATCGGTGTCGTTGAATCTTCGGTAGCAGCGTAACAGCAGTCGGATGTCCATCGGGTGGGGAAACTTGGGGGCGTTGCCGAAGCCGCCGTGCTGACGATCGCCGGCGGACAACAGTTGATGCCGGACACGGTCCAGCACGCCAGCGTCCAGCGTCTCACCCTGCCCCGGTTCCCGCGTTCCTCCCCCAACCCGTCTCACGGCGTCGGCCAGTTCGTCGGCCGCCCGTTCCAGTTCCTCGCGGCGCGTGTTCCAGGCCTCCGACACGTGGCGGAGAATGTCGGAGAATCCGGGCATTCCCATCGATGCCGCCGGTGGCCAGTAGGTGCCACCGAAGAACGGACGTCCGTCGGGTGTCATGAAGACCGACATCGGCCAGCCCCCCCGGCGGGTCAGCAGCATGACCGCGTTCATGTAGACCTGGTCGATATCGGGTCGCTCCTCGCGGTCGACCTTGATGGCAACAAATGATTCGTTGAGCAATCCAGCAATGCCCTCGTCCTCAAAACTCTCCCGTTCCATCACGTGACACCAGTGGCAGGCACTGTAGCCGACCGAGAGAAAGATGGGCCGGTCCAGTTCGCGGGCCTGTTCCAGGGCCTCGGAGCCCCAGGGATACCAGTTGACCGGGTTGTGCACGTGTTGCAGCAGGTACGGGCTGGTTTCGCCGGCGAGCCGATTTCCGGTTTGATCAATGAGTGAGGGGTGCGAAGAGCTCATGGGGGAGGATCGTAAGGAGTTGGCGACCGAATGTGGAGCATCTCGACGACGGAACTCGTGCTAGACTTTGACAACCCGGTTGGGAGTGTGTTGATGCGAACGAGTCTCTCCAAGATACCACGCGTGCTGGTGATCGGCCTGTCGCTGGTGGTGTGCGGCATGGCGCCGCCGGAGACCGTTCTCGAACAGATCACCTTTGACGAGGAGGGTTCCCCGCGAACGATCTCCGGCCGTGTCGTCGTCAAGGCCGTGGACGGTGGGTTGCTGGTCCAGGAGCGGGACGGGAGATTGTGGACGGTGCCAGCGGAGGTCTTGCAGAAACGCGTGACCACCCAAACGCCGTTTCGTTCCGAGACGTCCAAGGACATGGGCAAGCGGTTGGTGGCGGAACTCGACAGGTCGGTGGCACCGGGTTTCCACGTGACCCACACCCGGCACTACACGATTGTCTCGTCGGCCGACCCACGGTTTGCCCGCTGGACGGGGCAACTTTTTGAGCGGCTGCGAACGGCCTTCCTGGCGTTCTGGAAGGGCCGGGGAGTGAAGCTCTCGGATCCCGAGTTTCCGTTGGTGGCCATCGTGCTCAAGGACAGGGAGCAGTTTTCGAAGTTTGTTCGCAGGGGTGCGAGTTTTGATCCCACCACCACGACCGGGTATTACTCGATTCTCTCCAATCACATCGTGCTCTACGACATTGCTCGGGTTCCCGGTCAACCGCCAGCCGCGACATCGGTTGAAATCCGGAGGCGTTTGTCGACGGCTCCCCGGGCGATTGCCACGGTGGTTCACGAGGCGTCCCATCAGATTGCCTTCAACAGCGGGTTGAACCGTCGGCTGTCGGACAATCCACTGTGGTTGGTCGAGGGGATGGCGGTGTTCTTCGAGACGCCCGATTTGAAGAGCCGTTCGGGCTGGCGGACGGTTGGCAGGGTCAACCGGGCGCGGTTGGCCCGGTTCGCCGATTTTATCCAAAGCCGACGTGGGCGGGGGTCGTTGCAGTCGTTGGTGGGCAGTGATCGCCGTTTTCGCGAGAGTGAATCGGCGGCCGATGCCTACGCCGAGGCCTGGGCGTTGAACTACTTCCTGTTGCGGACGCGTCGCAAGCAGTACGCCAGCTACCTGAAAACCGTTTCGGCCAAACCGATGTTGACGTGGGATTCTCCTGAAAAACGACAGGCCGAATTCGAGGCGGCTTTCGGCAAAGACTGGGATGAACTGGACCGGATGTTCCTGAAGTACATGGGCCGTGTCCGGTCGAGATAGTCCTCAGCCTTTCCTCCACCCGAGGGTCTTTCCTACAATGGGACGTTCTTCCCGGGACAAGTGTTGTCCCGTTCACTCTCTCACCGGCTGACTCATGGATTCCCTGTTATGGCCAAGACGACTCGCAAGCTGAAGAAGGCCAACCACGGTCGCCGCCCCGCCAGTGCCAAGGCACGAAAGGCCAAGCGGAAGAAGTACCGGACCTAGACCGCCGGCGTCTTGTCGGTGTCACCGGCCGCCCTGTTGGCGGCTGCGATCTGGCTCCACCAGAGCCGCCGGGGAATGCACCCGGCCGCGGCGATCAGCAACTGGCTGCCACAGAACAATCCCAGGGCCAGCATCACGCCCTCGGTGAACCCGTAGCTGTGCAGTCCCACGCCGAGTTCGTTCACGCCGAACCAGCTCCAGCTGACGGTGATATTGCCCAGCACCGCCAGCACCGCCAGGCCGCGATCCTTGATCATGCCGTCCCAGCGTGCGTGCAGCACCAGTGCGTTCCAGAGCACGATGATCAATGCCCCATTCTCCTTGGGGTCCCAGCCCCAGAAGCGTCCCCAGGACTGATCCGCCCAGATCCCTCCCAGCATTGTGCCCACGAAGCTGAACAAGACTGCGAAGCAAGTTACCCCGTAAATCATCGAGGAAATCGATTTTGCCGCAGGTTTGTCGAAGTTTTTGTCCAGAATCCCTCGGATCACGTAAAGGATGGCAAGTATTCCAGCAATGAACATGGCGACGTAGCCCAAGGTGATACAGACGACGTGGGTCGCCAGCCACAGGTTCGTGTCCAGGACTGCTTGCAGCATTTCCATCGTGTCGCCGTCCATTGCCAGGTTGTGAGCGATTACAAGGGAGGTGAATCCTACGATCGTTGCGGAGGCAGTCCCAATGCCGTTCTTGTAGATGCGCTCGAACAGCAAGCCAAAGCAAACGGCTCCCAAGCTGATGAATACTGCGGATGAATACAAGTTGGTTACGGGAGGCCGACCTTGAATCCATATCCGCACAATCAGGGCCAGTAAGTGCAGGACCAAAGCCACCATAGCGATCCCGTATGCGGAATTACCGAGGGTCTTGGGCCAAAAGAGCCAGGACAAGAACACGAGTATCAGCGAGACGAGGTAGAGCGCCATGCAGGTGACGAATGGTTGGGCTCCATTGAAAAAATATTCGGGCCTGATGTTTTTCAGATCGTGGTTCTGCTTATCCATTAGGCTGGTAAAGTCTTTGGTCAGTTGCTCCACTATGCCATTGAAGCTTGCATGTTGATTGTTCCGATAAGCGGTCGCCAAGTCCGCATACGCCATCACGTGAGAATTGATTTTTCCGTAGTTGGCGGTATCGGCGCCGGTTGCTTGACCGCGAGTTTCTAGAAGGGATTCCGGCAAGGTCGTCCAGTCGATGTTGTGCAGCGTGGCGTTCTCGATGGTGGCGGAAGGCTTGCCGAAGAGAACGTTCCAAGCCAATACTTGCAGGATAAGGGCGCTTCCTCCGTAGATGACCCCGAAGAGCTTGTTTCTTTTGGCCGTTGCCTTGAACACGAGGAACGCAAAGCCTGCGAAGGCTAGGTAAAAGCACAATTCCAACAAGAAAGGGCGACCCTCGTGAACGTTGGTCAAGGTGGCGGATTCAGGACTATCCACGGAGTGGATGAGCTTTTCCCGAAGCTGGTTCTCTCTCCAGATTCCTCCAAAGTTGGAGAAGCTGCCAATCTTCACCTGATCCTGGGGCTTTAGGAATTCCTGCAGGTTTCCTCCTTTCGCCTTAAGCTTGTTTGTCTCGTTTTCAATGCTTACCGTTCCCTCGAAGCTTACGGGAGGCACAATTCCCAGTGGAGCAAAGCGAGATTGTCCCCGCAGGAAAGCCTCGGACGACTGAAAGTCCTGAATGCGTCTCATTGCATCAGGCTTGTTTCGCAGAAGTTCCACGGCTTTTTCCTCGTTGTCCAAGGCTCCCATCGCGAGCATTTCCTTACGCAGAGCAAGTACCGCCAAGTCATTTTCGTAGGATTCGCCGAACAGTTCCCGTCTCGAGTTCGGGTACAGCGAATTCTTCAATTGGTCGTAGAGGGTTATGGCCTCGTAGAGGTGACCGAGATTTCTTTGGTAGGGGGTATATTTTTTCGAGTCCGGGCCGGGGTCCAGCTTTCCGTTCTTGTTCAAGTCTTCACCATCGTCGAGACGGTTGTTACGGTTTAGATCTTCGCCAAGCTTGATCGAGCGCACCGCTTGCTCGATATCCGTTACCCGTTGAAGGAGTTTTTTGTGTTTCTCTTCCGTTTCCTTGTATTTGGGAATGAGTTCTTCCCTCATTTTCTCCCTCTCGATCTCGGTGGCATCCGGGTTTTCCGCAACGAACGCGTTTACCTCAGAAAGAATTTCCTCCATTTTTCCCCGGAGCCGAGCTATTTCGCCGGAATGAAAAAGCTCGTTGAAGGAGAAATATTTTGCCTTGCCCGGCTCGAAGCCGAAAAGCCCAAGAACTTCCGGGTGGTCGATTCGAAATACCTTGTATTCATCTGCCTTGTCGGGATCGAAGGTAAGCATTGCAAACCACTCGACCGCGGGCAGGTAGTTCGGGGACTTCTTGCCGTAAAACAATCTTTCGAAATAACTGGCTTCCGGACCGTCCGGGACCGTTTGCTTCCCCCGCATTATAAGGAGTGAGTTCCTTGCAACCGTGTCGAGCGGTTTGACTCGTCCCTTCTGCTGGACCGGAAGCTTCCCGAAGGTGGCGTAGTCGAAATTTCCATCAAATGAAGGCGGGCGAAGCTTGCTCAGCCCGTAAAGCGCAAAGATGATGGTCAGGATTAGGGGCAGGCTTTTCTTGACCCGTTCAATTGCGGAGACGTTCCCAGACGAGTTTTCGGAGGTTTCCTCTTTCATTTCACGATTTCCTTTTGCGCTTTCCGGCAAAGCCAACCAAGTGCAGCAGAAACTGCAGGAACAGCCCTATGCCAACCAATGCCACGCCAACGTAGGGCAAGATACTTCCGGGATTTCTTACCACTTGCAACCGGGTTTGTCGTTCGGTCGTGGAGTCGAATCCTGCCTGGAAGAACACTTTCCCCTGTAGGTGGAGCGGATGGTTCATGTAGATGCGGGTCTTGCGGACGGGTTCGCCCGGCACGTATAGGTTTACGTCGCTGGAAAAGTCCTTCGGCTTATCCGTGCCCGGATAGCGGAGAAATCGAAAGTCCAGCAATTCGACCGTAAAGGGGTAGTAGTACCTCTTGCGGCGCATCTCTATGCGAAAGCTCTTCTCACCATGTTCGAACCGGTGAGGTTGATATCCCAAGGCATCGAAGAAGGAGGATACCAGCCACTCGCGTTTAGGTTCGGCATTCTTTTCTTTTGGAACAATCTCGATTACGGCCGTACGAAAATTCATCTCGTCTGCCCGGAAGGTCTCGGGTTTTTCGAAGGCGTAGATGTCTTCTTCTTGTCCTTGTCGATTTTTTACGGGGTGGGAGAGCTCGCCATCCTTGGGGCTTCGAAAGTCGGCGTTTTTCATGAACCTCCTGACCTTAAGTACGAAAGGGAAGCCGGGGTCATGTTCGGTCAGATCGATTTCCGGCAAGGTTTCCTCCTTTTCCCCGAACAAGGTCTCCTTGAAAGGTGAGAGGGCTTGTGCGGGAAGGCTAAGGACTTTGTCCGAATCCGCTTTGGATTCGTCGATGATGACGAATTCGTCCAGATGAAAGTCCTTCGAGAAGTTTGCGGATTCTCCCTCGTCGAGAATCATGATGCTCTCCTCCTCGGTCAGGTCGGTGACGAGCTCGCTGACCAACATCAGGCCAAGTCCGAAATGAGTTACCCATATACCGGCAAAGCGGACCTTCAGGGGATACCTGAACAAGGCTGCAAGGCTCAGGTTGATCAAGAGCAGACCGCCTAGCAGGTAACCGCCGGGCATCGGGAGGGGTATGCCGCTTAGGGTGAACGGAGGCTGCCCATCCAGCTCAATTGCCTTTAGCTTTTTTTCGACTGGCTCTTTTGTGGCATTCGATTCTCCGTCTTCCAATAAATCCTCGGGTTTCATAACCGAGTCAGGAAGTATGGCGGCGTAG
>DEAY01000140.1:0-1043 GCA_002348345.1 Verrucomicrobia bacterium UBA2970 | reverse complement strand
TCCAGTTTCCCATCGGAGTCCTCG
The DNA here is from genome assembly GCA_002348345.1 of Verrucomicrobia bacterium UBA2970. Lineage (GTDB taxonomy): Bacteria > Verrucomicrobiota > Verrucomicrobiia > Limisphaerales > AAA164-E04 > UBA2970. Next base: position 1,019 of record DEAY01000140.1, on the reverse strand, counting down.
AATACGTTTTTGATCTGGGAGTGAAAGGTATTGTCTAGAAAACCAAGGAACTTGAAGTTCTCCAAGTCTTGATGATCAAGGGAAATGTCCTTATGTTTCGATGCCAGATCGCTTTCAGAGTTGGTCACAAGTACCATCTTCATCCCCAGTGGCCACTCTTCGGGATAATTCCATACCGCCCACATGGACTCAAAGTATTTTTCCTGCGCCTTGTTTATCCCGATGTTTACTTGGTCCAGAGTTCCGAAGAAAACCAAGGCCAGCGACAAGGAGAGCAGGGCGATGGTCAAGCGGAGCGAGGTAAGGACCGCGATGATCGGGTTCTTGCGCCAGACCTTGCGCCAGTCGTTAATGGGCTTTTCGTTCATCAATGGTTGTGTCCAAAGTGAAAGTCGGTGGAGTGAACGAACTTGTCGAATGTATCCCTTTCCTTTTCCGCCAGTTTGAAATCTCCCATCATCTTGAAGAACCAAGTCTTGTCGTGAACCGTGACGGCCAAGACCCGCAAAGCTTTTCCATCGTTTTCGGCTTGCACGAGGTGGGCCGGGGTATTGTCCACCTCAGTCTCCGTGACATAATTCTCCAAGTCGCCTTCATCCACTGGTTGCAGGTCGATCTGAGCAAGCCAGCGGTTCACGTTTGCCAAAAGTCCTCCCGTATCTCCGGGAAAAGCGGTCACAGAAATGTCTAGGGAGGAGCCATTGTCGTCGCTTACCGAGAAGCTTCCCACCCGCATGGCGGACTCCTTGCCGGGTTTCCATCCCTCGGGTACTTCCCAGTGAGGACCTTGGGATTTCGCTTTTGCCTTGGGAATGGAGTATATGCTGACTTCACCCGAGTCTCCGCAGGAAAAGGTCAAGAGCGCGAGCAGCCCGAGACAAGTTATCCTCCAAGAGAGTGCGTTAAATGGTTTCCTCAGCATGCCTAATATCCTAGCGAAATCGTACGGGGATTCAATCTTGCAAGCGATAATTTAGGCTCCGCACTTGAAGAGGGCGACGTCACCATCGACGAAAACG
>DEAY01000094.1:3706-9677 GCA_002348345.1 Verrucomicrobia bacterium UBA2970 | reverse complement strand
GATGAGGCCTTTTCCGATGAGGCCCAGAAGGATGGGCGGGTGACGACTATTCGTTGATTGGAATCTTGTAGAAGCAAAGCCAGGAACCGACGGTGGCCCCCAAGTCTACCGAGTTCCGGGCATCATTGATATTGAAGTTTCGCCACTCGACGTGGCCGTCTTCGAACAGAAAGTTCCCACCTCGAGGCGACGCATCTTGATTCCGGTGGGTTGCCGTGGGGACCTTGCGACCGTCTGAGTCGGTAAACCAGGTGACGCTGCCTTTATTGTTTTTGGCGCTCCAGCTTCCCAGCCCTTGGAGTCGGTCCATCATGACGGGGGCGTTTCGAAAGCGCCCTCCCATTTTCTTTCGCGTGACCCAATCCTTGACCCCGGTGATGTTGTAGTTGGCACTGGTGCCCTTGCGCCCGGGAAGGTAAAAGAAACCGGTCAGGATTTGGGCGGGATCGGGGTCGTTGGCGCGCCAAAGGTCGGCCACGCGATGCCACTCATCGGTGGGGCAAAAGATCACGTGAAATTTGTTCTTTTTGTTTTCCGTTGATCTCGATTCGATCAAGTAGTTCTTCCAAAAGTTTTTCATCGTTCGGCCCATCCAGCTCAGATGTTGGCCATCGCTGTTGTCGGGGAAGGAATTGTCGTTGTCACCGGCGTAAAGCTCCAAGGCGATCCCCCATTGCTTTTGGTTGCTCATGCACAGGGCTTGACTGGCCTTCGCTTTGGCCTTGGCCAAGGCCGGCAGCAACATCCCCGCGAGGATGGCGATAATGGCGATGACGACGAGGAGTTCGATGAGGGTGAATCCTTTGGAGGTGAATCTAGCCTGGGAACGATCAAATCTTTTCATGACCACTTACGGTTAGGGACCTTCAAAAGCCTAGAGGAGATGGAAGAGGGCGTCAACCATGGGCTGAGCACAGGGTGCGGAGAGGGTGGCCAAGGCCACCGCCGTCTGTGGAGATTGGGGCTCGAAAAAACCAACCGGAACGATCGGTGTCTCGCCGGGAAGGTGCTCGAATTTCAGTCTGGCCCGCTCGGAAATGAATGATGCTGCCCCGGTGCGGTCAGATTGACTGAACTCGGCTTCAAAGGCGATGAACACGGAACGCCCTGCCGGTGGGGATGCGGTTGAGGCATGACCACTCGGACCGGGTGATGATGCCCAGGGCGCAACCTAAGGAGGGGCGAACCGAAGAGCGTCTTCTCAGTGGGAGTGCCGTCGATGTGTTTTCTGATTCAAGCGAGTTGTGGCATGGGAGGAGATGCCGAGGCGCCTAGTGCTGCGTCGGCCCAGCGGAGAGGGCTCCCGCTTCGGCGAGGGCGAGGAGGGGGTAGCAGGTGCCACTGTAGGTGATGAAGTGATCCTTGTCCGTGTTCAAGGATCGGGTCCACCAGCGGCCGGATTGACGTTGATTCTTGAGGAGCCACCCAACGGCGTTCTGGATCGCTGGATGATTGCGCTCGAGCCCGGCTTTCATCAGAACGTAGGCAGTGAGCCCGGTTTGGTGACCATCGCTTGAAGGGGATCGAGAATCTCTTTCCGAGCGGAGTTTGTCTGCCCGATTGCCTTCGCCCCAGTGCTCCGGAGCGGCGAAGTCGCGGAGCGCCCAGCCTCCGTCCGAATTCTGTCGTGCGAGGAGCCGCTGGATGATCTCTTGTCGGGTGGTTTCCGAAATCAGCGTCGGTCGGAGGGAGGCAACCCACAGAAGAAGGACGCGGGCATAGTCGTGAGGAGGAGGCGTGCTTTGAAGATAGGTCCAGAGGCGCCCGATGGGTTGACTAAGCCTTTGGCTTTCCGTTGATCGGAGCCACTCTGGAACCGATAGCAATGCGAGGGCAGCGACGGTGGCACCGTGGTAGTCGCTCGATTCCAAGGGTGGCCAACAGGTGTCGTTGGCGAAGGAACCGTCTTCGGATTGGGCTGACAACATGACCTCGATCGCCCGTTGGGTTTCCGGAGAGATCGTTCGGGTGACGTATTGATCCCATTGGGCCAATCCCGCGGCGAGGTAGGCGATTTGTGTCGGCGCGATGCCTTTCTTGCGTGATTCGACGGATTGGGATTCGAACTCGGTGAGTTGTTCGACAAAGAAGGCGCGAATCTCGGGGCTCGGTGTGCCGGCCAGCGAGGTGAGGGCGGGACGGCTCAACAAGTAGGACCCGTTGGTATGGCAACTGACACATTGACGTTCGCGGCTCCAGGCCAGGGCACCATGCTCGAGATAGTCGAGGGCCAGGGACAGGGAGAAGGTCGGCCGCGTGGGTTCCTCGCTGTCGGCGGCAGGCACGTTGTGGCCCGGGGATTCGTACTGCCACGAGGTCGCTGCCGAGGCACTTGCCGAAAAAAGAGAGGCAGCGGCGAGAACCGGGGTGAGATTCGGAAGGCGGAAGACCGCCGAAGCGAGATGATTCTTCATAAGTTTGAGAAGGGAGTTAACATTGTAACACGCATCCATGGCTTGCCTGGGATACCAGTGCGGCGTAGCGCTTGAGGTAGGGGTCCGTGCCCTCTGGGAGGGGGCGTTTGGTCCAATGCCGCAATCGATTCTGAATTTCCGACTCGGAAACATCCCAGTGAATCTCGCCCTTCATCAGATCGAATCGAATCCGGTCACCGTCATGAACGACCGCAATGGGCCCACCAACGGCGGCTTCCGGAGAGCAATGGACTCCGATGGCGCCGTGGGCGACCCCGGAGACGCGACCGTCGCAGACCAAGGCGACCTTGCCGTTGAGTTGAGGGGTGGAAAGTGCCGAGGACGCCACCAGGAGTTCCGGCATGCCGGGTGATCCGACCGGGCCCTGGTAGCGCATGACCACCACATGTCCGGGCCGGATTCGACCTTCAGCGGCGGCTTCGACGACAGCGTCGGCAGACTCGAAACAAATGGCCTCCCCGGAAAACTCGGGCGTTTGAAGGCTTGATACTTTGAAGACAATCCCATCGGGCGCGAGATTGCCGAAGCAAACCTGCATATCCGCGTATTCCTTAAACGGGTTTTCGGGTGTGGCAATGAGTTTCTGATCAGGTGGAAGACTTGGCGCGGAGGCGTAATTTTCTCTGAGCGTTTTGCCGGTGACCGTCAACGAGTCCCCGTCGAGTAGGCCTGATTCGATCAGATGGTGGAACAATACGGGCGTGCCGCCGAGTCGATGTAGGTCGATCATGTTGAAGGGGCCCCTCGGGGCGAAATTGCAAAGCACGGGGGTTTCTAGGGCGATCCGTTGAATGTCCCTCATGGTGAAGGACACCCCGGCCTCGTGGGCGAGGGCAAGGATGTGAAGCGTGGCGTTGGTGGACCCTCCGATGGCCACGATGGTCTTCATGGCATTCTCGAACGCCTTGCGGTTTAGGATGTCTCTGGGGCGGAGGTTTTGGGAGAGGAGATGTTTGATTCGTTGACCTCCTGTTTTGAGTTCTTCAGGTTTCCGCGGATCCTCCGCATGAATGGACGCGCTGGAGGGCGGAACGAGTCCAATCGCCTCACCCATCATGGCCATCGTGTTGAAGGTCGCCATCAGGCCACAGCCTCCGCGACCGGGACAAGCCGTTCGGATGATCTGGTCGGCCTCCTCGGATGACATGGCCCCCTGTTGAGCGGCTGCCTGGGCGTCGTAGGCGGAGAGGATCGTGGTGGCTTGACCCTTGTGTTCGCCGGGATGGATGCTGCCGCCGCTGAAGATCAATCCTGGAAAATTGGTTCGTGCCAATGCGATGGCCAATCCGGGAAGGTTTTTATCGCAAAAATGAATCCCGATCATGCCGTCGAAGCAGTGGGCTGAGGCCATCGATGCGAACTGGTCCGCGATGCCGTCTCTCGAGGGAAGTGAGTATCGTCCGCCATCAATGCCCTGTGTCAGATTATCGCTGATGCCCGGAAGCCCACATTTGTAGGCATGGATGGACTCGGCATCGCAGCCGGCGATCACGGCTTGAGCGGCATCATGGCTCCCCCGGTTGCAAAGATTGAGATCGAGTTCGGGGGCCCCGATGGCGACGAGGGGCTGATCGAACGCCGCAGGACTCCATTTCAAGCCATGAAGGAAGGCGGTGATCGCTGCGTTCGGCGAGGTGGTGAGACGGCGGCTATTCCAATTGAGTGCGTTGCTCATAGACAGGGCATTTGACTTCCCTTCGAGGGAGGAATGGTTCAAATAGTGCGGCGTTTCCCTCAGCCTGACCACCTAAAAAACTGGATCAGGCAGGCACTTGATGGGGCAGCAGCAGCGGTGGTCTGTTGGATCGGGGCGGTGACCTCCATCGGGAGGGGACAGCCCACCGGGTGAATGGGGTCTCGACGGCCAGAGTTCCATACGGCTTCGCAGCAATCTGGCTTGCCCCTGGGAGTGTTTGTGACTTTAGTTCCTATGATGCTAAGGATGCTCACCCTACTGGCTGCCGTCGTCTGGGCGGAGGTTCTGGCCGGGCAAACGCCTGAGTTTAAGCCTCGAATCGTAATTGACCGGGTGTTTCCCGCGATCACCGAGGTGCCGATCGTGGATGCGAATCAAGCTCAGCTGGGCGAGCGTGAGCTGGTCTTGGGGGTTGAGATCCAGGGGGTGGCGAGGGCCTACCCCATCAATATGCTCACCGGACCGAGACGGGAAATCATCAACGATATGCTTGGACAATGGCCCATCGCAGCCACCTGGTGACATCTCTGCCACAACGGCATCGTGTATGCCAGGGAAGTGGAGGGCCGGGCTCTAAATCTCGCCGTTTCAGGGTTGTTATGGAACCGGAGTTTGGTGATGCGAGACGAGGAGACCGGGACGCTTTGGAGCCATCTCCTGGGACAGGGGATGAAGGGGGCATTAAAAGATGCCAAACTTGAGATCATTCCCTCACAAATGACAGACTGGAAGACGTGGGTAACCCAGTATCCCGAAACCACAGTCATCAAGCTTTCACGAACGTCCCAGGCGTATCAACTCGACTTCTATCAGGATCCGGCTCTCTTTGTTTTGGGGATTCGAGTGGGCCTGCGGACCAAGGCTTGGACCTTTGACCGATTGGCCTCCGATCGCGTCGTGAATGACGAGGTAGGCGATCTCCCGGTCGTCCTGTTTTTCGATCCGGCTCGTTTGACGGCGGTGGCTTATGAACGGCGGCTTGGGGAAGAAACGATCGAGTTCCGCATTCACGAGGGGAGGATCATCGATTCGAAAGAGGGGGCTTCATGGAATGGCCTCAGGGGCGAATCCATCGTCGGGCCGGCCGCGATCCGACGTCTGACGCCGATTCCCGCCATCGTGAGTGGTTTGGTGCCTTGGGTCACCTTTCATCCCGACACCGAGGGACTATCGGAAGAGGTGATCGCGCACGCCAAGGCGAATGACTACTTGCGACCGGGACGTCGTGGTCCGCGTCGCTAGAATTGGCTTTTGCGGAGGTGAGCGGAGTTCCCTCGGATCGAAAGGGGGTGGCGTGTGGAACCCCGGGCGAGTCGGACCTGATCATGAGCGAACAAGAACCACCACTGCTCGCCGGAGCCAATCCTGTTTTTCTTCATCAGATGCTTGACTTGCGACGAGCCGTCCAGTAGAAGTTCGCGCTTCGCTGCACTTTCGCGGCTGATTTTTCTCCAAGTCCGGCGGGTTGAGAAATGTAGTTTGCCGGACTTAAAGACAAGATGAGATCCAATCGTCGGCCGAACCGGTCCTCCGGTTCGAGGCCAAAATCAAGGCGTTTTTCAAAACGTTCCCCACGGCAAGAAGACCGTGCTCCTTCCCATGTGCCCTTGCCGCCTCAGGCCGAACCGGTGGCGACGGACCCGGTTTTTCAGGCACTCATTCCTGAATTGCAGTATGCCCTGCAGTCTCAGGGTTACCAAGTGCCGACACCCATTCAGGCGAAATGCTTGCCGCCCTTACTTGAAGGGAAGGACCTTATGGGCAGTGCGCAGACGGGAACCGGAAAGACGGCTGCGTTCACGCTTCCTCTCTTGCAGTCGATTGCCAAGAATCCGCGTCG